>NZ_JACSOF010000042.1:0-43772 GCF_014349205.1 Photobacterium sp. BZF1 | reverse complement strand
CTGTCATTGAACGCCAGCCGCTCAGTAAAAGTTGTCGCGACAGATGATATGGATATGTCAGTAGCATCAAGAACTGTTTTCCATAGCCACTCGCGCTAATCTTAGTCTGAAGAACCCTGCAAGGTTTCAATATTCCAAGGCCTCAAGGCCTCAAGGCCTCAAGGTTCAAGATATAAAGATTGCAGGGTTTTGATTGGCCATTGAATTTGATATCGAGGCATTTAACGCTAGCCGTTAATGCCTTTTTGTCGATCTAGACGTATGATTGCCAATAGGTTCAGGATAAATAAACGGGTATCAAAGCGATGAGTGCACGAGAGGGAGCAGGAGGACCTGCCAATATTTCCACTATTGACGAGTTTGCCAAGGCCGCAGATTATTCTTTGATGGATACGTTAAACCCAGACCCAGATGCCACGGAAGATGGTAACGACTTTTCCCCACGACAGGTGTTCTCCGGGCATTATGTCCCCGTAAAGCCTTCACCGATTGCTGATCCTGTTTATATCAGCCATAGCCAACAGTTTTTTGGAGAGTTGGGGTTAGATGACAGCTTAGTATTGAGCGAAGGGTTCGCAAAGCTATTTTCAGGTGATATCACCGATGTGCCGGCACCTATGCGGAAGGTAGGGTGGGCGACTGGCTATGCACTTTCCATTTTTGGTAATGAATATACCGAGCAATGCCCATTTAGAACCGGCAACGGTTATGGTGATGGCCGTGCGGTCTCGGTGTTTGAAGGTGTGTTCAATAACCAGCGATGGGAGATGCAGCTAAAGGGAGGCGGGCCGACGCCATATTGCCGAGGAGCAGACGGTAGGGCGGTACTACGCTCAAGTGTCAGGGAATTCCTTGCCCAAGAGTATATGCATGCGCTCGGTGTTCCATCGACCCGTTCATTAAGCTTGTTCGTTTCACAATCCGAAACGGTTGATCGTCCATGGTACAGCGAGGGTTCCCGTTCGGAAAACCCCGATATTATGGTCTCCAATCCTGTTGCTATCTCAACTCGTGTCGCGCCTTCATTCTTGCGGGTAGGCCAGTTGGAGCTATTTGGCCGAAGGGCCCGTGTCGGTGATCGCCCTAACGCAATGGCCGAGCTTGAGATGATCGTCCTGCACGTTATCGAGCGGGAATACAAAGCGCAGATTGACGCAGATTTGCCTATGACCGACAAAATACTCGCTCTAGCGACTGAGTTTCGCGACAGGTTAACTGACTTGGTGGCGAACTGGTTGCGAGTGGGTTATTGCCAAGGTAATTTCAATAGCGATAACTGTGCGGTGGGTGGATTCACCATAGACTACGGCCCATTTGGCTTCTGTGAATACTTTGACCCTTATTTCCAACCATGGACGGGCGGTGGCCGCCACTTCTCCTTCTTTAACCAGCCACTGGCTGCCGAGAAGAACTTTGAATCATTCTGCTCCGCGCTAAAGCCGCTACTGCAATCAACCCCTGAAGCATTAGAGCAACTGGAACAGATCATCGAAGGTTTCTCCACAGTGATGGAGGGTAAAGTCAGTAAAATGTGGGCTACCAAGCTTGGGCTGGAATCGCTCGACAGTGAATTGTTCACTCAACTTTTATCATTGATGATGAAAACCCACGTTGATTACACGATTTTGTTCCGCCAGCTTTCGAGTCTGCCCAAGGAGATTTCCGAGATATCGGATAGCTTCTATGCCACGCCAAATGAAGAGCTTGAAGAAGCTTGGAATCAGTGGTTGATATCGTGGCGTAACAAACTCAATCTAGCGAAGAGTCTTGAAGATATTTCAGCTCAAATGAAACGTGTGAATCCCAAGTATACTTGGCGTGAGTGGCTAATTGTGCCTGCTTACGAGCAAGCGAAGAGTGGAGATTACTCCCTTATCCATGAATTGCAGCAAATTCTAGCCAACCCATACGATGAACAGTCTGAATGGGTGGAGAAGAAATATAATCACCTGAGGCCGCTTGAATATTTCACGGCTGGTGGGGTATCTCATTACAGTTGCTCATCATAGTATCGGTACATAAACGCCAGCTAGAAGCTCATCATTTATAGCTGGCGTTTTTATATTCGGTATTCAGATATTCACCCAATCCTAATTCTATAGTCCGGCATCATGAATTTCTCTCATGTTGAATGTGAGTCAAAAGCAATTTTATTCAATTATCTAAAACAGTATAAATAAGATAGCTCGTGGCGTTAGTCAAATGACAGTAATTTCAATGTCAGAATGTTGGCAAGAATTAAAGCCGAACTGAAATGATTAACGATAGGGAAAATAATAAAACAACTATCCCACATAATGAGCAAGGAATAAATTCAGCCGGTTTCAAAGGATATAGGATACCAACTTACGATGAATAACGATTTTACATTTGCGATCAAGAGCATTTGTTTTGATGAGAATTATCAGCCATCAAACAGTACGCGAGTCACCACTAACTTTGCCAATTTGGCTAGGGGGGATAACCGCCAAGACAACTTGCGAAATGCGCTGAGGATGATTGACAATCGTTTCAATGCCGTGGCTCATTGGGATAACCCAAATGGTGACCGCTACTCTGTCGAGCTTGAAATCATCTCAGTTGATCTGAATGTTCAAGCTGGCAATGAAACTTTCCCGTCGATTGAAGTGCTGAAAACCAATATTATTGACCACAATACCAATGAGCGCATCGAAGGTATTGTTGGCAATAACTTCTCTTCTTACGTAAGGGATTATGACTTTAGTGTTCTGCTGCTTGATCATAACAAGAACCAACCACAATTCAGTATTCCGGATAACTTTGGTGATCTACACGGCAAACTATTTCAGTATTTTGTTAATTCTGAATCATACAGGCAGCATTTCAAAAAAACGCCGGTGATTTGTCTGAGTGTATCGGATAATAAGGTTTATCGCCGAACTGAGAATCAGCACCCTGTATTGGGTTATGAATATCAACCCAATGAGTCGTCGTTAACCGAACAATATTTTAAAAAGATGGGCCTACAGGTACGCTACTTTATGCCGCCAAACAGTGTTGCTCCATTGGCGTTTTATTTTTTTGGTGATTTACTCAATGATTACTCGAATCTTGAGTTAATCAGCACGATTAGCACAATGGAAACATTCCAGAAGATATACCGGCCAGAAATCTACAACGCTAATGCCGTTGCAGGTAAATGTTATCAGCCAAACCTGAAGAATATAGACCACTCGTTAACTCAGATTGTCTATGACCGAGAAGAGCGCAGCCAGTTAGCGATTGAGCAGGGAAGGTTTGCCGAGCAGCATTTCATCAAACCCTATCAATCCATTCTTGAGCAATGGTCTGCAAATTACGCGTAATCGATAACGAGAACCTGGACGGAACGACAATGAAAAAACTATTACCGACATCAACAGCAGGCAGTTTACCTAAACCTTCTTGGCTGGCTCAGCCCGAAACCCTGTGGTCACCATGGAAACTGCGAGGCGAGGAGCTTGTTGATGGCAAGCGTGATGCGCTACGTGTCTCTTTGCAAGAGCAAGAATCGGCTGGTGTTGATATCGTCAGCGATGGCGAACAAACACGCCAACATTTCGTCACCACCTTTATTGAACACCTCAGCGGTGTAGATTTTGAAAATCGCAAGACGGTTAAAATTCGTGACCGCTACGAAGCAAGTGTACCGACCGTAGTAGGGCCGGTGAGTCGCCAAAAACCGGTATTTATTGAAGACGCCAAATTTTTACGCCGTCAAACCAAGCAGCCTATCAAATGGGCGCTGCCAGGCCCGATGACGATGATCGATACGCTTTACGATGACCATTATGGAAGCCGGGAAAAACTGGCATGGGAGTTCGCTAAAATACTTAACCAGGAGGCAAAGGAGTTAGAGGAGGCAGGAGTCGATATCATCCAATTCGATGAGCCCGCGTTTAATGTGTTCTTTGACGATGTGAATGAATGGGGCATTGCTTGTTTGGAGCGCGCAATCGAAGGGTTAAAATGCGAAACGGCAGTACATATTTGCTACGGCTATGGTATCAAAGCCAATACCGACTGGAAGAAAACACTTGGTTCCGAGTGGCGGCAATATGAAGAAGTGTTCCCTAAATTGCAGCAGTCGAACATCGATATTATCTCTTTGGAGTGCCATAACTCACGCGTGCCTATCGAGTTGCTTGAGCTGATTCGAGGCAAGAAGGTAATGGTCGGGGCGATTGATGTCGCGACGAACACCATTGAAACCGCTGAGGAAGTCGCCAATACACTGCGGGAAGCATTGAAGTATGTCGATGCCGACAAGCTTTATCCTTGCACCAATTGTGGGATGGCACCTCTGTCCCGCGCAGTCTCGACAGCTAAGCTCAACGCTTTAAGTGCTGGTGCTGAAATAGTCCGAAAAGAGCTTACTAATGCGAATCAACAGCATGCTGCTTTAATACATCAATAGGGATTATATCCAAGGTGCTAACTTCGCAGCTCGCTAATACAACAGGAGGTGCACAGCCTGCTTGCCATGCTTCTTTCCAGCGCTGAGCACACAGGCACCAGCGATCACCGGGGGCTAGGCCGGGAAAGTCAAACTCCGGCCTTGGCGTAGATAAATCATTACCTTGTGCTTTGGTAAAGGCGAGAAACTCATCCGTTACCAAGGCACATACGACATGAAGGCCAGCGTCGCTATCATCGGTGCGGCAATAGCCGTCCCTAAAAAATCCGGTTGTTGGCGAACAGTTACACAGCGCCAAGGGGCCGCCTAACACGTTAGTTTTACCAGTCATAGTCACACCTTGAATGATTCAGTTTCAGTGAGCAATACCATGAGTTGGGCACGATATTGTTATTCACTACAGGCTAAATGATCTTAGTGTAGTTGGTCGCTTGTTGCAGGGCGTAAGCCCGCAAGATTGACTGGGTTTAACTCCTTTCATCATACGCCTGCCGGGCTAGTCTGCCTAAACTTGGCACCTTTTTTGACTACTTTTCTGTATCAGCAACAGAAAGTCGTTAAGCACAACAATTTACCTTGATACAGCAGCACCTTGTACTGGGGAATTGATGGGAGGTGGCAATATGCGAATCAATTTGAAAAGCAAAATCACACATGCCTTTATCGCTTTGGCTGTGTGGTTTACATCCGGTGCTTCAGCCAGTCAGGAACCGGCTGAAGTTGCTAAGCAAACCTTGGTATTTGGTGTGGTGCCACAGCAGTCAGCCGCTAAGCTAGCGGTACAGTGGGGGCCGCTGCTCAAGGTATGGGGCGAAGTAACCGGTTTGGACATTCGTTTCGCGACGGCAAGGGATATACCTACTTTTGAGCAGCGCCTTGCTGCCGGTGAGTATGACATTGCCTATATGAACCCGTACCATTTCACCCTTGTAAACCAAACGCCGGGTTACACCGCTCTGGCCCGTGCCAAAGACAAACGTATCACCGGGATAATGGTTGCGAGAAAAGATTGGCAAGGCAGCCTTGATGAGTTGGACAACACTTCCCTCGCTTTTCCTGCCCCCCGTGCGTTTGCAGCATCCATCCTGACCCAATCTGAATTGCGCCAGAAAGGGCTTTCCATTTCAGCTAACTATGTTGGCTCACACGATTCTGTATATATGGCAGTCGCAAGGGGACTGTATCCTGCCGGTGGTGGGGTTATGCGTACCTATAACAGCCTTGATGAATCAATTAAACAGCATCTTACCGTCATTTATCGCACCAATAGTTATACCCCCCATGCGATTGCATTCTCCAAAAGCCTGGATAAATCAACGACCCTCGTGTTGCAGCAAAGTCTGACAGCAGTTAATGAGCATGCTGAAGCCCAGGCTGTATTCGAAAAGTTGAGTATTAAGGGTCTAGAACCTGCTTTAGACAGTGATTGGGATGATGTCGTATCGCTCGATATCGAAATGTAACTATCTAGTTCGAGAAGGCTATTTTAGGCGGGGCTTGGTATGACATTACGGACAAAAACAATCATAGGTATCGCATTGATAGAGGCCTTGGTATTGGCGGTATTGATCTTTACTGGCTTACAGTGGCTCAAAAACTCCAATGACAGTCGCCTTGAAACGGGTAGCAAACAGCTTGTTAGTGTCTTTGCCAGTGCTACCAGAGATGCAGTCCTTGCCACTGATCTCGCCTATCTGGACAGTTTTGCTCAATCGATCACTGCTGAGCATAACCTTGCCTACATCCGTATCACCGACCGAAATGGTTTGGAACTGACCCGTCATGGTGAATATCATAATGTGACGAACCATAACTTACCCTCAGAGGTGACAGATGGTGTTTATGATGTTTGTAGCGAGATAGTCGTCGGCAGCGAGTTTTACGGCAAGGTGGAGATGGGGGTAAGAGTCGATGACTTCCAAGCTCTTATGTCCCAAGCGACGCGGATGAGTTTGCTGATTGCGGCATTGGAAATGACTCTGGTTGCTATCTTTTCATTTGCACTGGGCACCTATTTACTCCGACGCTTGGAAAAGCTCAAACAAGGGGTAGAGCAAGTCGGAAAAATAGGCCCCGGCGGGCAAATTGCCATTACTGGTAATGATGAAGTCACGAGAGTCGGTGAAGCATTCAATCAGATGTCACTGTCATTGGCGTTGGCTCAGCAAGGCTTGGCCCAAAAGCATCAGCAGCAAATTGAATTAACAGAAAAGATCACTGAACTTGCCCAAGTGGCGGAGCATGCCAGGGACGTCATTATTATCACTGATGCCAAAGGCTACATAACTTGGGTTAACCCGGCGTTTGAAGCGCTGACAGGTTACCAATTCGAAGAAGCATTAGGGAAGCAGCCCGGTGATCTTCTACAGGGAAGGGGAACAGACAAAGGGGTAGTTGCCCAAATGTCGGCTTCACTTGCACAAAAGAAAGCCGTTAAAGTCGAGTTGCTCAATTATACCAAGCAAGGTCACGCATACTGGGTTGAGATGGATATTTCCCCGGTGCTTGATCAAGACGGCGAAGTGATTAGGTTTATTGCGGTGGAGCGTGATATTACCGAACGTCGCAGGGTGAACAAAAGACTTGAAGAGGCGCTTGAACAGGCGACTAAAGCAAACTCGGCAAAATCTGATTTCCTCGCCAATATGAGCCATGAAATCCGTACCCCGATGAATGCCATTATGGGGATGAGTGAACTGCTGCTCGATAAGGTGACTATCCCAGATCAGCACGAGAAATTGAAAATAATCAACCAGTCGGCTGAAAATCTCGTCACTGTCATTAACGATATTTTGGATTACAGCAAAATTGAAGCGGGCAAGTTAAGCCTCAATGATGCCCCGTTTGATTTGCGGGAAGTATTGGAGCAAGCTGTTGAACTCAGTGCCTACCAAGCCAAGAACAAGGGCTTGCCGGTAATGCTCGATATACCATCAGATATCCATACCCAAGTGATTGGTGACAAAGGGCGTCTCAATCAGGTGTTACTGAACCTATTGGGCAATGCAGTGAAGTTTACCCAAAAAGGGCATATAAAACTGTCTGTTACCGAGGAGCTTTTAGGTCAGGGACCTCTGTTTCGGTTTACAGTCGAAGATACCGGGATGGGGATCCCTGAAGATCGTCTGCCATATATCATGGATAAATTCGAACAGGTAGACAACTCAGCAACCCGTGAGTTTGAGGGGACGGGGCTTGGTTTGGCAATCTGTAAGCACTTGGTGGCATTATTTGGTGGTAAGTTGCAGGTCCAATCTATACAAGATGTCGGTTCGACGTTTAGCTTCACGATTGGCCTCAAACTGCAAGATGTTGGTAGTGAGGACGTAGCGGAGCGAGTTGTCCAATCAACAAGTGCAATTCAAACGGAAGAAGAGGCTTTACCGGCGCTCACGGTTTTGGTGGCTGAAGATAGCCAGGTAAATCGGATGTTGGTCGAAGCTATGCTGGCCAATAGTCAACTGAACCTAATCTTTGCAAATGATGGCCAAGAAGCCGTTGATCTATACCAACAGCATCAATTCGATATGGTCATCACCGATATTTCTATGCCTAGAAAAGATGGTTACGCTGTCACAAAAGAGATTAGGGCGTTACAGCAAAGTAGTCATTTGCCGTGGTGTCCGATCATCGCCTTGTCAGCCCATGCCATGCTTGAAGAACAGGAAAACTGCCACCAACGCGGGTTGGATGACTATTTGACCAAGCCCGTTAAGAAACATGAGTTGCTGGCTATGATCGCGAAGTGGGGAGTGACTGCTGATAACGCTCGCGAATGTAGTTCACGATATGTTTGATTTGGCTCTGTGCGTGTCTGCGGCCGAGATAATAAGCGTACATATCCCGTTTGCGTGGCTGTAAAGACTCGATAGATAAAAACACCATATTTTCATCTTGCACCATCGAACTGGGCAGCATAGCAATATACTGGCCGGTCATGGCTGCATGATACGCCAACCCCAGATCATCGACGATCAATCCTTGATATGGGGTGATCGTGAGTTCATTCTGTTTATTGTCGATAAATCTCCACTGCGTAGCAGGGCGGGTTATGACTGCTGGGAGGCTTTCTAGTTTCTCGGTAGATATGGGGCCTTCGGATAAACTATGCCTTTCCACATAGGAACGATGAGCGCAAACGACATAGGGAATATCCCATAATCGCAATGCAATCGCTGAGGAGTCGACTAATGGCCCAACGCGGAAAGCCAAATCTATTTCATCTTTGATCAGGTGCTTGTTGCTATTCGACAGGGAGATATCCAACTGTAGCTCAGGGTGCTCTGCTGCAAAATCAATAAGCCAGGCGCCAAGGAAGTCAATTCCGGCACGTACTGGCATGGAAACGCTGAGTTTGCCTTTGAATTCAATCTCGGAATCGACCGCAAACCCAATAGACTGGTTGATATTATCCAAAAGGCTTGCGCAATTTTGGTATAGCTCTTCCCCCCGCACGGAGACTTTGACTTCACGGGTAGTTCGGTGCAATAGCACCAATCCGAGGTTATTCTCTAACGCTTCGATACGCCGACTGACCGTACTGTGGGGGATATCCAATCGCTCTGAGGCTTTTTTGAGGCTACCTTCCTCCACTACGGTGCAAAAGACTTGCAAGTCATCCAAAACCCGTTTCATCCGATACTCCATGGCAAGTGAACTCAACGTTATTATCCCATTTTTGGAATTATGATGTCCAATATCGCTGATTTTCTCTCGGCTGCTGAGCGCCTATGATTTGAATCACAGACAGGCAGTGATTCAAACGCCAACACTAAGTATCAATGTTGAGGACAGATCCATGAAAGCAATCTTACTTAATCAAACTGGCGGTAGCGATAAACTAGAATACCGTGAAGTAGCAACTCCTGTTCTTCAAAAGGGACAGGTACTCGTAAAAATGCATGCAGCACCGGTTAACTTTATCGATACCATTATCCGCGAGGGCAACATGCCTCCAGGTATGATGCCAGAACTGCCATTTGTTCCCGGTGTGGAAGGTAGCGGTGTGATTGAAGATTCAAACCATACTTCACTCAAAGAAGGGGCAAAAGTCGCGTTTCTTGGACCTATTGGGGCTTCAACGTATGCTGAATATACTGCGGTAGACGCAGATAAATTGGTTGTCCTGCCTGATTCGATTGACCTCAATGAGGCGGCGGTGTTGCCGGTCAACTATTTCACGGCTTATCACATGCTGCACAATGTTGCCCGAATTGAAAGCGGCAAAACAGCGTTGGTGTATGCGGCGTCGGGTGGGGTGGGGACTGCTCTTATTCAACTAGCCAAACTTGCTGGGCTTAATGTTATTGCGCTGGAGCGTAAGCAACACAAAGCAGACAACGCCTTAGCGCTAGGTGCTGATCATGCCTTTGTTTCGGATGCGACGTGGGTCGAATCGGTAAAAGAGAGTACCGGTGGCCGAGGGGTGGATTATATCTTTAACCCAGTTGCCGGCGATACGATTGTTCAGGATTTTGAGGCGCTTGCACCATTGGGCCATGTCGTTGTGTTCGGTTTTCTTGCAGGGGCTGGCGAGACAAACTTGCAGGCAGAAGCCATTAAGCATTTTAGCAAGGCTCCGACGGTATCTTATTCTGAAATTTATGCGACCTATTTCAACAACTACCCGTTGGTAAAATCGTCGATGGAAGCTTTATATGCCCTGCTCGAACAGCAGAAGCTCAAACCCGTTTATTCAACCCTGCCTCTGGCTGAAGCCGCTAAGGCGCATGACCAACTTGAAAGTGGCACGGTGATGGGAAAAATGTTGTTGCTGCCATAGTTATTGTTGCTGCTGTTGGCGATATGCTTTTGGCGAAACGCCTACAAAGCGTTTAAAGCGACTGGAGAATGCATAAGGGTCCTTGTAACCAACCCTAAGGGCAATGGTAGATATATTATCACCTTGGGCTGCGAGTAAGTTTTGGGCCCTTTGCATTCTTAAGCTAATCAACTTTTGCTGCGGGCTACACCCATATAGTTGGCGGCAGAGTCGGCCAAGGTGTTCTTCGCTGATATGGCAGGCGGCGGCGATGTTTGCAATAGACCAATTGTGGTGTAGTTGTGATTCAATACGGTTGAATTGGCTTTCTACCCTTAAAAGACTGTTGTTGGCCGGCTTGTTCGCTTTCGAGAGCAATCGGGTGATTTCACTGATGTAGAGCGTTCTAAAGCTGGCTCTATTCTCTGCTTCAAGGGAGAGCAAACTACATAATGACCATATTTGCTCAGAGTGCTGAAATGGAATAATTCGTTGCCCTTCTTCAATGAGGTGCTGCCAACAAGGTAACTGCGGTGTCGTAATCCAGATAAAACGCCAATTTTCTGAATTTGAGCAAAGCTCAAACTTGAACGCAGTCTTGGCAGGCAAAATAACGAGGTGGTCACCAGGAACATGGCACTTCATGTTTTGGTTTGTGACAACACCTTCACCATCAATGCATACCAATAATGTATGGTGATCACCGCCTTCTCGTTCGACAAGGTAATGCTCTCGCATATCTGCCATACCACACATCACGATCCCTTCTTCTGCCAATTCAGGCAGGTTTGATTGAACCAAAAAACGCTCCTGACATTGTTCGGATAACTCGACACGGTCTTTCCACTTGTATTGGGTGTTATCAACATCAATGACGGATTTAACTAGTTTTTGGTCGTTTCTGAGCATTCGTAGATTGGCCTGTAAAGCATAAAGTTTGCTGATATACAGGAGATTATCATGACGAAGATATTCAGTGGAAATTTCGCTAAGGCGGGGAACTCAAATTCATTACTATCAAGGGCTTTTAAGCTCTCTTTACCTATTGCAATCCAAAGTGCACTAGGCGCTTTTTTAGGTTTGACAGATGTACTGATGGTCAGTGACTTAGGTGCCGCTGCCACAGCGTCTGTCGGAATTGCCTCAAAATGGATTTTTGTCGCCATGATGATAGCCGCTGGCATATGCACAGCGACAGGTACGCTTGTTGCTCAATATTGGGGGAAGGGGGAAGTCGTCGCGTGTAAGCAGGTAGTTTGCGAGGCTTTTATTGAAGGCATTAAATTGTTATTGCCTATCGCCATCATTATTACGGTATTTGCGGACGCTATCATGCTGCTCCAGACCAAGGATAGCGAGGTGATGGCGCTGGGGCGTGATTACTTATGGTTCACAGCGCCGATTTTGTTACTGACACTATTGCTGATGATCTGTGAGACGACCTTGAGGTCGAGTGATGAAGTGGTTATCCCTTTGGTTTTAGGAACCACAACAATTTTGCTGAATATTGCTTTGAACTATTGGTTTATTAAAGGGGGCTTTGGCATCCCTGCACTGGGTGTCATTGGCGCAGCTTTGGCAACAACAGTATCACGTGCGGTGCAAATCCTATTGACTCTGGCTGTATTGGTCAGTCGCCATCATTGGTTGTTATCCGGAAAGTTTGTCAGAGCATCACAGGCTTTGAGGGAGCGTTTTCGGGTATTGGCATACCCTGCAATGGCCAATACCGTGTTTTGGGCACTGGGAACATTATGCTACCAAATGATTTATGGACACCTGGGTACCACGGAGCTTGCTGTTTTCAGCATGATGGGCCCATTTGAGGGGTTATGCTATTCGTTATTTTTTGGTGTCTCCGTTGCGTGCTCAGTGATGCTTGGCCAAGCGCTTGGAAGAGATGACTTTAGTCATGCTGCTGTGGTCGCGAATTTTTATATCAGATCAATTTTGTTTATGGGGGTGTTTGCTTCAGCCTTTATTCTGATGAACAAATCTCTCTTATTGTCATTTTTAAACTTAGATCAGCCCGATTTAGTACCTTTAGCGTCACCGGCTATTACCTTGCTTGGCTTAACGATAGGGTTACGAATGCTCAATCTAATACTGATCAACGGTATTTTAAGGGCTGGGGGAGAAAATAAGTTTTGCCTTCGTATGGACTTCATCGCTATGTGGCTTGTAGGCATTCCATTAGTTGCTTTCGCCGCTTTTGTTCTCAAATGGTCTTTTACTTGGGTACTAACAATAATGATAGCTGAAGAAATCGTTAAGTTTGTTCTGTGCCTGAAACGCTATAGGCAAAAGTACTGGCTGCAAAACTTGACGGTGGCAGTGTGATAACAGGAAATAGAAACGAAATCTCATTCATAGCTTGCAAAATTGCATGCATCAACTTCAATGTTGTCTGTTTTTGAATGCTACCGCTGTCGCTAAGATCAGTGCAATAAACCGTTCTTCACTCTTAATCAAAGGTTATTGCTATGAGTACTTCGCAGTTAATTCTTGAGCTTTCGTTAATCGGCACCATGTTTTTGGTCACAGGTGTATTCTTGTTCCGCTCGTTTGATACCAAAGATACGCTTTCAATAAAGGTGCAGAAAATTCTTACCGGTTTACTGGGTGCGTTTTTGTTAATGGCAGGTACTGTTAAGGTTTTTGACCCATTTACAACCATGTTTGCCAAACAAATTGCGTTGAGTGAGCTACCTTTTCCTGCTTTGTCCCGTTGGGCGGGGCAGTTAGGTGAAATGGCAGCAGGAGCGCTGTTATTGATCATTATGATTGGTGGCAAAAGAATGGACGGTGAACTTCGTGATAAGGCGATGCTGTTGTCGATATTGCTGACAACAGTCATCATGCTGGTGGCAGTGTATGTTCATCTGCTGCCAAACGTCCCTGCCGAGGTCTTACCGTTGCAGTCAAAACCTCCGGTAATGACTTTGATCATCTTGGCATTAGCTTGGCTCAATGCTTATCTATACAAGTTGAATCGTTAGGTCTTTTGATAAAGAAGAAAGCGCTTAAACGCCAGCCTAGGTTGGCGTTTATTCGTTTTTGTCCGAACTCACAGCGGCCAAAAACTCTGCTGTTTGGCCGAAGCGGTCAAAGATCATATCCCTAAAAGCGACCACCCTGGACGCAATTAGTTTCCTGTCGGCCCAAACCAGATAGGCCTTACCAGTAGGGCAATCTACATCGGGTAATACCTGAACTAAATCCCCTCGCTCTGCATATCTTTCAAATGATGCTTTAGGCATCATGCAAATTCCAGCTCCTGCCAATGTCGCATCTATATTGAGCCTGAGGCTGCTTATGGCATATTTCGGCTGATAAGGAATACGTATCGATCTTCCGCCGACATTGAGTTCCCAGTAAGGCAAGTTATTCCCTGACAGAAGCCGGTGGGAAATCAATTCTTCCGCATTTTCTGGCATACCATGCTTCTCAATATAAGACGGTGCCGCAGCCAACATTAGTGGAGATTCGAACAATTGGCGTTGGACAAGATGGCTGGCATGGGGAGGACTGGTCACAATTGCCAGATCAATTTGCTCATCAAAAAACCGCTCTGTTCCCGCACTGAAATGGATGGTAATGGTAATTTCAGGGTGTTGCTCCATAAACTCGATGGCCAACGTCTGTAAAAAATGATCGGCAAATGGCTCTGGGCATGAAACACGGATCTCGCCTGTCAGAACAGGCTGGCTATTGGATAACTGTGTCCACTCGTCATTGAGCTGAGAAAACAAAGAGGCGAACCGGTGATAATACTCGTCGCCCGCTGTCGTCAACTGGAATTGTTTGGCGTTGCGGTGAACGAGTTTTTCGCCGAGTTTCTCCTCAAGGCTAGCAACGGCTCGGGAAAGTGTCGGGGCTGAAATGTGTGTCTGTAAACTGGCTGCAGCAAATCCACCACATTCTACTGACTGGCAAAACAGGTAGAGGTTGGAAATATCTTTAGCTTTCATATTTGCACGCTTCAAATTCAATGTTGTCTATTTTTGATCGCTAAGCTGGAGCCTAGAATAGCGACATAAGTTAGTCAATCGGAGCGAGACATGAAGAAGTTCCCACGTAAGTTTCAATACCCACTGATGGTGTCTATGGTGTTACCTACGATGCTGCTGAGTATGCCAGCAATTATGGTCGCCAAAAGCCTTCCCGAAGGCGGTGTGTTTTTTGATGCTTGGCTCTATGCTCTTGGGCAAATGTTGCCATCTGCTTTAATACTTCTTGCTGTTGTTGCACCGACAGTCCGTTTATTTGTTACCAAAGTGCTTCTTGAACCTGAAGCGAAATAAAACAGTATTACTTACTGAATATTTGAATCAAAACTTGCTTGTAAAGTCAGAACGTTAAAATATCGAGGATATAGCCATGAGCGATTTTAAACTGCATACAGTAGAAACAGCACCAGCAAAAAGCAAAGCCATCCTTGAAGGTGCGCAGAAGCAAATGGGTATGGTTCCAGGTCTATATTCAGTTATGGCTGAGTCACCGGAAATATTGAAAGCTTATACCCAGTTGCACCAGCTATTCACCAGTACTTCGTTTGATGCCGAGGAGCTAACCGTGGTGTGGCAAACCATTAATGTCGAGCATGAGTGCCATTATTGTGTGCCGGCCCATACGGGTATCGCCCACTCTATGAAAGTCGATCCTGCCCTGACAGAGGCGCTAAGAAATGATGAGGCAATGCCAACAGAAAAATTGCAGGCGTTGAAAGACTTTACACTCAGTGTTGTGAGAAACCGTGGCAATGTATCAGAGCAAGATCTGAATGCATTTTATGACGCAGGTTATGGCCAGCAACAGGTACTCGAAGTCATTCTTGGCCTTTCACAGAAAGTGATCAGCAACTACGTTAACCATATTGCCCACACGCCGGTTGATAAGGTGTTTGAACAGTTTGCCTGGAGCAAGTGAGCATTTAAGCCTCCTTGCTATGAGTAACAAGAGCCAACTTCATTTGAAGTGGGCTTTTTTATTGGCGCTTCTTTAACAGCGATGACCGGAGAGGGGACCTTGATGAAATCAAACTTTATGTTATAACATAACATAAATGGGTTGGTTTAATGAGCACAGAGCTCAAGGGAATACGCAATGAGCAACATCGACGCTCTAATGGAGCATGCGGAGCAGAATTGTAAGGCTCGGGGAAAGCAATTAACGGTAAAAAGAAAGCAGGTGCTTTATGGTTTATTGCACTCCGAAAGAGCGTTGTCTGCCTATGAGTTGATAGATTATTGCAAGGAGCAATTCGAACAAAGCCTACAGGCTATGTCGGTTTACCGCATATTGGAGTTTCTCGAACAGGAGCATCTGGTTCACAAGCTCAAGGTATCGAATAAATATGTGGCCTGTTCTCATATTTTGTGTGATCACGAACATGGTGTACCGCAATTTTTGATTTGCTCAAAGTGCAATAAAATCAGAGAGCTCACCATTGAGCAGGGAATGATTACCCACCTACAAGCCAACGCCCGCCAAGAAGGATTCACAGTTATCAGTCCGCAATTGGAAATCAACTGTGTATGCGATGAATGCATCAAATCGTAAATAGTGCCTCAGAAATAACGTCGAAAAATACAATGTGAAAACCTGCTGGAATAGCTTTCAATACATGGAGATCAAAGAGAGTGGTGTCATCAACGCTAATTAAAAATGCCAAAGTGGTTAACGAAGGAAAAGTGATCGAAGCCGATGTGCGGATTACCGGTCAGAAGATAGAAAAGATTGCGAATGACATTTCAGTAAAGCATGAAGAGCGTGTAATCGATGCCAAGGGCAACTACCTATTACCGGGAATGATAGACGATCAAGTCCATTTCAGGGAGCCGGGTCTAACCCATAAGGGTTCTATTGCGACGGAATCCCGTGCAGCCGTGGCGGGCGGTATTACAAGTTATATGGAAATGCCGAATGTCAGCCCTGCCACGACAACCATTGCGGCGCTTGAAAAAAAATATGATATTGCAGCGCAAAACTCGCTGGCAAATTATTCATTTTATCTCGGAGCGACGGAAGACAACCTTGAACAGATCAAGCGATTAGACCCAACCAGGCATTGTGGGGTCAAAGTCTTTATGGGGGCTTCAACCGGCGACCTCTTGGTGGAGAACCCGCAGGCACTTGACCTGATTTTCAGGGAGTCACCGGTGCTCATTGTTACCCACTGTGAGAGCGGGCCGGTTATCAGTCAAAACAGAGACGCTCTTCTTCAAACTAAATCTGAATTCACCATTGAAGATCATCCCAAGCTGCGTGATGCCGAAGCATGTTTTGCTTCATCATCTTATGCCGTAGGTCTTGCTAAGCAGTATCAGAGCCAACTTCATGTGCTGCATATCACTACCGAAAAAGAGCTGGCGTTGTTTGAGTCGGGTCCTATTCAAAACAAGAATATTACTGCTGAAGCCTGTGTTCATCATTTATGGTTTTCTAATCAAGATTATGCCCAGCTGGGTAACCTGATTAAATGTAATCCTGCAATAAAATACCCGTCTGATCGAGATGCCTTAATTCGGGCACTGCATACCAACCAGATTGATATTATTGCTACTGATCATGCGCCTCATACGTTTGATGAAAAGCAAGTGCCTTATGATAAAGCGCCTGCAGGTCTTCCTCTGGTTCAACATGCTTTGCTGACTTTACTAGACCACGTTGACCAAGGGCGGTTGAGCATTACTCAGGTCGTTGAGAAAACAGCACATAACCCTGCAATCCGCTATGCAATTGAGGGTAGGGGATATATCAAAGAAGGGTATTTTGCAGATCTGGTGTTGGTCGATGAGCGTTCACCGACAATTGTGACCCACGAAAATAGCCTATACCACTGTGGCTGGACGCCTTTCGCAGGGCATCAGTTCTCATCGAGAATAAAAAGTACCTGGGTTAATGGCCAGCAGGTTTTCGATGGCGAAAGCGTTATTGCCAGCAGAGTGCCAGCGATGGCAATGCAGTTCGAGCGGTGATAGCTTGATTGCAGCAATATAAATTACAAAGTATCAGGAAGAACAATAAAAGAGCGCATTATGATTAGAAGAAACCCAAACGGCCATTTGCCTGTTGTCTCCGAGACGGCGTTTATTGACCCAACAGCCATCATTTGCGGCAAAGTCGTTATTGAAGATAATGTTTTTATTGGCCCTTACGCTGTTATTCGGGCTGACGAAGTCGATGATAACGGTGATATGGAGCCTATATTGATCAAACGGGATACCAACATCCAGGATGGTGTTGTAATTCATTCAAAGGCAGGCGCTGCCGTTACCATCGGTGAGCGATCATCCATTGCCCACCGCTCGATTATTCATGGCCCTTGTACCGTAAGCGATGATGTTTTCATCGGGTTCAACTCAGTTGTTTTTAGCACCGTGATCGGACAAGGTTGTGTGATCCGCCATAACTGTGTTGTCGACGGGCTAGATTTGCCAGAGAATTTTCATGTGCCGCCAATGACAAATATTGGCGCTGATTTTGACCTAAATAGCATTTCAAAAGTCCCACCAGAGTATTCCGCTTTTTCGGAATCTGTTGTCTCTGCAAACCATACCCTTGTTCAGGGCTATAGGAGAATTGCCAATGAACTCTGAAAATGAACAGATACTAGCTGTACCTACAAATATCGTCACAGGCTTTCTCGGGGTGGGTAAAACATCCGCCATTCTAAATCTGATGAAACACAAACCAGACAATGAGCGCTGGGCGGTACTGGTCAATGAGTTTGGCGAGATTGGTGTGGACGGCAGTTTGTTCGAAGGGCAGCGCAGCCAACAACAGGTGTTTATCCGTGAAGTCCCAGGTGGTTGTATGTGCTGTGCGGCGGGTTTGCCGATGCAAATTGCACTCAATCAATTGCTAGCTGAAGCAAAACCCGACAGACTGCTTATCGAACCGACGGGGCTTGGCCACCCTAAAGAGGTTTTGCAGGTCCTATCTTCAGAGCATTACCAAAGCGTGCTGTCATTGCAAAAAACGCTAACTTTGGTTGATGCGCGTAAATTGTCTGATCCCCGCTATACCGGTCACGATACCTTCAACCAGCAAATCGCGATTGCCGATTCCGTAGTGGGGAATAAAGTTGACCTCTACCAAGGTAATGAAAAAGAACAACTTCAAGCTTATGTCGAGCAACATGGCAAGCCGCACACCCATGTGATATTTGCCCAGCACGGCAATATTGATATAAGCGAGTTTGAAGGTCCAACGGCTGCTAATGAACAACCGGCCCACCATCACCATCATGGTCATTCAAAGCCGTTGGCCTCTGAACAGCCAATGCCAGAAAGCGGTGTGCTAAAAGCGACCAATGAAGGAGAAGGATTTGTCAGTGTAGGCTGGCGTTTTTCACCGGATAAAGTTTTCAGCCGCCAAAAACTGGTTCATCTGCTGGTAGGCTTGACGGTAGAAAGGATGAAAGCAGTCTTTATCACCGATGATGGCGTATTTGGATACAACCTTACTCCGGATGGACTAACAGAAGTCGAGCTTGATGATTGCATGGAGAGCCGTATCGAGCTGATATCCGATTCTTTGGGCGATAAACTTGAAGAGCAGATCTTGAGCTGTGTAACCGATTAAATGTGCTATTGCCCCTGATAGCTATGGTTAACTGTCAGGGGCGTTTAACAATTTACAATTGTTGCTTTGTGGATCGAAGATGGTGATTCATCAAGGTATGGCTAATTAGCTGCGCTCACTTCCTTCAGCACTTGACCCGTTGCGCCACTTGGCAATGTAATACCGAGTGCATTAGACAAGGTCGGCGCAATATCGTACGGGGTGACTTCCCGTGTGACTTTATTGGCTTCGACACCGTTACCGGCAAAGATGACCGGTACATGGGTATCGTATCGCCACGGTGAGCCGTGGGTAGAAGCAATAGTAAGGCCATCCATATCATTGATGTAGGTACGCGGGGTAAATACCAGATAGATATCGCCAGACCGCTGTGGATGGTGGTTGTTTTTAACCAGTTGCATCACACGGCTATCAGGTAGGGTGTTTTGCATGATATCGGTGCTGGTAACGGCGTGTTCTATCCCTTTTACTTTCTCAACCTCTTCTGCAACCGCCCGTTGGACGGCTTCGAGTGATACGCCTTTGTTCTTGATGACTTCATGGTTAAGGTAAATGTACGGCTGGGAGTACAAGCGGATTGCCTCTTCACCCAAGCCAAATTCTTTGTTGAGTCGGCTCACCAATTGTTCGCTGATAATGGTGTCTTTATCGAAATACTTGGCAGTGTTGTAGCCAAGGGCATTGACCGTCGGGGCCGCTTCAGGCACTCCGTGATCGGCAGAAAGTACGATAAGAGTGTTATCTAAGCCAACTTGCTTTTCGACATTACCCAAGAAAGTAGCCAGTGTCTGGTCGAGGCGGATCAAATTATCTTCGGCTTCCAGACTGGAAGGGCCAAACATGTGAATGACATAGTCATTGGATGAAAAGCTGACGGCCAGATAATCTGTGAAGTTGCCTTGGCCCATTTTTTCCTGCTCAAGCAGTGCCGTGGCAAAATCAGCGGTCAGCTCATCTCCGGCAGGGCTCAATGTCAGCATGGTGCTGAAATATTGAAAGCTCGAAGGGCCATACGGGTGCGGGAAAGTGCGCTTGAATCCGGCAAGGTCGACTTTCTGCTCTTGAGGACCTTCCTGCAGTGTGTACTGATCCCTTTCTAGGCTCAGATCCCATTTCTGCTTGCTGTAACGGGCAGGGTAGCCTTGGGCATTCCATTCCGTTACCCATGCTGGATAGTTGTCATAATAGTAATTACTGGTCACAAACTCCGATTGGGCCTTGGAGAACCAGAACGCTTTACCCGAGTGACCGGCCAATGATATTGCGCCACGGTCTTTAACCGAAACGGAATAGATTTTGGACTTGCCATTGCTGGCAACTGCTAACTCGTCACTAAACGTGGTCGAGAGGATAGGCACGGGAGAGCGGCCGTCAAGCTTGGCTGTTTTTTGGGTCGGGTCGATTTCTGTCGACTGGTTAACACCAGCCCCCTGGGTCAACATGGCGTAATCGCCATCTTCGACGTTATAAACCAAGCGTTCTTTTTGCCTGTCGTACCAAACGTTGCCGACCATGCCGTGCACACTTGGCGGTGCCCCGGTCGCCAGCGACACATGGCCGACAATGGTTTCGGTATTCCCGTGCTGGTAATGGGCATTGGTGTAATACGCCCCTTCGTCCATCAAATAACGGAAACCCTTATCACCGAAATTGTGTTTATATCGCTCCAATAAATCGCCACGCAGTCCATCGACAGTGATCTGTAATACCAACTTAGGTGCCGGTTGAGGTGCCGCGACGGCATTAGCTGCGATTAAACCCAAGCCCAGACATAACAAGCGGGGTACTGTTGCTATCTTCATTGATAGAGGCTCCATTATTATTTTTGAAAACAATTGAAGTGTAGAAGAGAAATAAAGTGCTTTGGTCAATGTGAAATTAATCGGCATCCCTGACTAACCGTAATCCCATGTCAGCCATGATGATATTTTGGCTGGCAAAATCACGGCGGTAGCTTTCCGATAAACCTTCGTCATAGGCAAAGCTGCCACCACGGACAGATTTGTGGGCAAGGCCAATGTTGGTATCTTGTGCGTTGTTCGGGTTATCGCTTGAACCATAGCGGTAGAAGCCTTCATCGTAGGCATCAATAACAAACTCGCCAACGTTGCCGGTCATATCGTAAAGGCCAAGCTCGTTGGGTTGCTTTTGGCCGACAGGGTGGGCACGGTTATTGGCGTTTGCTACATACCAAGCCACATCTTCGATATTGTTGGAGCCGCTATAGGTGTAGTTTTGGCTTTTGTTGCCTCCTTTGGCAGCAAATTCCCATTCGGCTTCGGTAGGGAGCCGGTAATTGGCACCCGTTAGGGTATTGAGTTGCTTGATGAAATAATTGGCCTGCTGCCAACTGAGGTTATTCACTGGCACGTCGGGATCGCTGAAGTAACTCATTGAAGAGCCCATGACGCTTTCGAACAAAGATTGCGTTACTTCGAATTTGGAGATGTAAAAGCTATCGACTGATACTGTCCGAGCCGGTGATTCCGCTTTGCTCGCTGCTGGAAGGCTTGAGCCCATTTCAAATGACCCACCCTCGACCAATACCATATCCGATTCAATCTGCTTCATCACCGGATGGGGTTCATTGGCAAGCAGAACCTTGTTGAACCATGTTGTAGCGGCTAGCAAGATGAGACCTGAGATTGTAATAAATGCAGCTCGCTTAACGGTAGGTGATGGCATAAGGAGTCTCCGTGATTCAACAATAAGATGATTGAACTAGAGGAGAGATTGTATGCAAATTTGCCATGCCTAAAGGTTATAAGGGGTATAACAAGCACCTAGGTGTAGCACGCTTTATTATTGGCTTACTTAATTGTTTATAAGTAGGTGGAATATGCTGATTACTCAGGGCCCGCAACATAACGGCAAGGCATCGAAGCGATTACATGTGATGGCAAAACCCATTGGTGCGGCGTGCAATATCGATTGTACCTATTGTTATTATCTGAGTAAGCAGGATCTGCTGGAATATAAAAAAGGGTGCTCTCCGGTGATGGACGAGGACACCTTGGAAACCTATATCCGCCAATATATCGAAGGCCAGAACACGCCTGAGATCATCTTTTCTTGGCAGGGCGGTGAGCCGACCATGCTTGGTGTTGGTTACTTCAGAAAGGTGGTTGAGCTACAAAAGAAGTACAAGCCTGCTGGTGTGATAATTTCCAACGATCTGCAAACCAACGGCACCTTGCTCAATGATGAATGGTGTGAATTTCTAGCAGAGAACAATTTCCTGGTCGGGCTAAGCATTGACGGTCCCGAAATGCTTCACAATGCTTACCGTACCAACCGTGCAGGGCGAGGCACTTTCAAACAAGTCATGGCTGCCGTTGAGCTACTTCACAAGCACAATGTGAATTTTGCCACCTTGACATGTGTAAATAACCTGACCAGCAAGAACCCGCTAGAAGTGTACCGCTTCTTGAGAGACGAAGTGAGATCGCCACAGATCCAGTTTATTCCTATCGTCGAGCAGAAGACATTCCGTACTACCGCACCACAGAAATGGAATCCTCATGAGCAACTGCGCCAAGGCGATAAGCGTCTGAATCCGTGGCACAAAAACTCAGTTGTCGAACCCTGGTGTGTGTCTGCCGAAGGGTGGGGTGACTTCTTGATTGCAGTATTTGACGAATGGGTTCAGCACGATATCGGCAATGTCTTTGTGCAGTACTTTGAAGCCAGTGTTGAAACTTGGATGGGGCGAAAGAATCCACTTTGTACCCTGGGTGAGATTTGCGGTAAAGGGTTGGCGATGGAACCAAATGGCGATGTCTTTACTTGCGATCACTACGTATACCCTGATTATCGCGTTGGCAATATCCATCATCAAAAACTGGATGAAATGGCCTACTCAGAAGCGCAGCAAAAGTTTGGCTTTGCTAAATCACGTACATTAACCAGCCAATGCCAGCAGTGTGACTATAAATTTGCCTGTTTTGGTGAGTGCCCGAAGAATCGCTTTATTCGCACCAAAGAAGGCGAGCCCGGCCTCAACTATCTTTGTGCGGGCTGGAAGAAGTTTTTCTCCCATGCTGACAAAGCAATGGCTCTTATTCTAAGGACAACAGGACATCCAGTCGCCCATGGAAAATATTCAGATGCTGAGCTGAAAATTACGATGCCTAAACTTTCACCACGCCAGCCATATTTCCCAACTCGTTTCTAATTTGGAGTAAGACAATGATGAAGAGAGTCATAGAGTTGGTATTAGGGGTGTCATTAGCGGTTTTGATAATAGCGATGCCTTCATATGCACAAGATGTGGCGCCAGCACTTGATAGTGCCGAGCAACTGAACCCGCAGCAGCAACGGCAAGCACAGCAGATCCAGCAATGGGTAATGATTGCTCAAGACCGCAACCAAAATGATGAAAGACGTGCTGATGCTTTGCGTCAATTAGCAAGATACCCGAACCAGAATAGCCTAGTGGCGGTGGCCCGTAGCCTTCAAGATGAAAACCCACGAGTACGGGAAGCAGCAGTGGTTGCGGCTGAGCCTTATCAGTTTGCTAATCGCTGGCGTATGCTATCGCCGCTTTTAAAAGACAGTGACCAGCATGTCCGCTTGGCTGCAACGACAAATTTGATTCGCAATTACGGGGAGATGACTCCCGAACAGCAGGCAGACATGGAAAAGCCTGCAAATGGTTTGATCAAATACCTTAAAGGCAAATCCGATCCATCATCTCAATTGCTGTTGGCCGATATATACCGCTGGTATCAGCAGTTTGATGATGCGAACCGAACCTACAACACTTTGCTCGATGGCGATAAGCAAAATCCGCAAATTTGGCTAGGATTGGCAGACAACTATCGAGCTCAAGGGGAAGATCAACAAGCCAACAAGGTTTTGGTACAGGCACAAAATGTATTGCCAGAAGAAGCAAATCTGTTTTACTCCCAGGCATTGACTTTGGTCAGGCTCGAAGAGAAGAAACAGGCTGCCGATGCGATGGAAAAGGCCACCGAACTGTCTCCGGATAACAGCTACTTTTGGTATTTGAACGGAGTGCTTCAAGAGGCTTTCAATGTGGATCAAGCTACGGCCTCATTTGAAAAAGCCTATGAAATTTCCGGGGCCCCTGAGCAGTTATATGCCGTCTGTGACATTTATGTGAGGCATGGCAATCTCAAGGCTGACTCATGTTTGGAATCATTGGCCAAAGTCGCCCCCGCCTTTGTTATCGAAGAACTAAAATCTAAACGGGGCTGATAAGCCCCACCGACTAAAAATAATAAAGAGGGAGCAAATGCGACCATTAAAATTAGCAATGGCAGTGGCGTCGGTATTGGCATTGCCTGTTCAAGCGAGTGGTATATTCCTGCAGGAAGCAGTAACAGCAAATGCGGGTACAGCAGGCGCGGGTGATGGTGTCTATACCGGCTCAGCCGCCGCTATGTGGGTAAACCCAGCAACAATGAGTGGGATGGGCGAGAGTCTGACTACGTTCAACCTACTAGGTTTTGATCTCGAAATGAAATATCGAGACAACGGCGATAACGGTGATGGTAAAGCGCACTCGGTATTACCATCTGCCGGTGCATTTCACGCCCGTCAGGTGACTGATGACCTACATGTTGGCATTGCTCTTGGTGCTGTAGGCGGCTCGAGTTTGTCTTATGGCGACCAATGGGCAGGTGCAGCAGCACTTGATGAAATTACGCTTACAGCCATGCAGATTAACCCTGCCATTAGCTATCAAATCAACCCGCAATGGTCGGTTGGTGCAGGCATTCAGTTAAGTTGGGCCTCACTGGAGCAATCGACAAGCTTACTTGATATTGAAAAAGATACCGACTGGGCGTTTGGCGCTAACTTCGGTGTGATGTATCAACATGATGAGCGTCTATCAATAGGCGCTAGTTACCGAACGAAATTAGAGCATGAATTCGGTACCCGTGTTTCGGGACCCACAGATTTAGGTGTTATTAGTAGTTTGCGTACTGATATTACGGTTCCTGCTATTGCTGATATCAGTGCTAGCTATGCTGTTAATCCTCAACTGGATTTACTGGCTTCGGTCCAGTGGCACCAATGGAGCGAATGGGACAATACAGTGATGGAGTTTGGTGTCGGGCCAACAACCGTGCCGGCTATCATCGACAGGGATTGGGATGATGTATGGAAGTTTGCGGTTGGTGCTGATTATCAATTAAACAGCCAATGGCGATTGAAGGCGGGCTTCTCATACGAAACCTCTCCGCAAGACGATGCGACAAAGCAATGGGTAGATGTGCCTGTTGGCGAGCAATATCGTTATTCAGTCGGTGCTGCGACCAAATGGAATGATGTAACTATCGATATGTTTTACGAGTACGCTGATTTAGGTGAAGTCGATATCAATCGAAACTTTGATAATCTTCCACTGAGTGGTATTAACGGTACATTCGACAGCCGAATTCACTTTTTGGGTGTGAGTTTTACCTATTAAATTAAACTAATCACTTTCAAATAAAAAAGCCAAATCATGATGATTTGGCTTTTTGTTTATTTCTATCATGTCTTGTTAGTACCGATTTTCGAACTTGCTTTAGGTGCTGTTGTGCAAGTAGTTTGACTTTTTGGGAATGACTCATCACATATATTTCTAAATTTGAAAATGAATAAAGGGATTATATGAGTGATGATAGTGACTATGATGATAGTCGAAATTCCTACAGGAATAGTGTGCTAGAAGGTTAACTCAATAGCCCTCAAAGGTTTCGATCAGAGGCACCAGTAGTTTAGTCAACCATTGGATTTTTTCTGATTGTCTTCGTGACGCCTTGGTGATGATAGCGACGGTAAGGTCGATATCGTAATCGGTTTGCTGATCTTTATCTGGTGCATAACGGAGCGTGTAGCAGGTATCCATTAACTGCGTAGTAAGAATGTGGTTGTCAGTATAAATCTTTGTTTCGATTGAAGGATCGATCATCTCGTAACGGTTTTCAAACTCATTGACCCCCGAAATAATATATTTGACGTATTCACCATCGGTGTTGCCCTCAAAATGCGCTCTGCCTTTAAATAGCGGTTTCTGGTGCAATGTTTGTGGCTTGTTGTTCAAGATGTGTATGCCGATATCGACGATTTCTTCTTGAATCATCGTTTCGCTTAAAGGACTCCATTGCCGGATATCGATAACGACGTCGGTTTCCTTGCGGATTGCATCAATAATATCTTTGCCGATGGTAATCAGGTATGGCTCGATAATATGCAGGGTAATTTTGTCGAGTAATTTGGGATCAAATTCTTCAGGCTCTAAGGCAATAGTCACCTGGTCCAAAGCTGTACGCAGCCTTGGCTCAATGCTCATGGCATAACTGGTGGGAGATAACCCTTCAGCGGTTCGGACAAAGAGTGGATCATCGAGATCTTCACGAAGTTGGGCCAATACTTTTGATACGTAGGACTGCGAACGGCCAAGCTTTTGTGCAGCCCGGGTTGTTGAATGAGTTTGCATTAAAGCAAGAAAAACATGGAGCGCATTCAAATCATTCATAAATCGATAATTTTTGTTATTCCATAGATTGGATTATCCATTAATCTTAGACGAAATGAAAGCAGATTAATGTAGTGTCTCATTGGAATAACGGTAATTCCAAAGATAATAGTGATATGGATATAATGTTTTCGTCGGCTAAGGAGAGACGGTAAATATAGTTTATTCCTGAAACTCTATCCTCTATGAAGACGGTCAATAATAACCAATATGCTAGGGATTTGCCTTTATGTTTACGATGTAAGGGCATTTTTTTTATTTATGTTTTATAGAAAGACGCAATTAGAACAAAATATACAGCGGCATAATGGGAAATACCTTTTTCACCTCATTATCGCGATTGTTGTTATATCGATACTTTTGTCACAGATGACAGGTTTTTGGTTAGATGAAAGTATCATCATCGACAAAGAGATTGAGAGAGAGCATGTAAAACAATTGTTTCTCTATGGCTTTCCTGTGCTTGGTCTAGGGTTATTGTTGTCTGGGGCCATTTCAGGTCAGTCCGCTGCATACCAGAAATTAAGCATTTTGGTGATGGTGAGCATAGTTGCAACTATCCATACTCTATCGATTTCTATGTTCTCAGATATCTCTATCATCAGTTTAATAATGATCACTTTAGTTGCCAAGTTACTGGTTTTTCCCCCTTCATTTTCTATGCTGGTTTATACCATTTATATATTACAAGCTAATATGATGGTTGAGATTTTTCACTCAGGTATGGTGTTGTATTCAAACTATTACTTTTCTTTAGCAGCTATGTACGTTTGGTTGAATTATATCTCGATAAATAACTATCGTTGCTATGCCCGTGATTACAACCATGAGCAAAAGAAAAAGTCTTGGATGGCTAAGGCGGTCATCCATAACCGAGAAATAGCCGCAAAAAATATTATTCTAAAAGGGTATTCATATATTGATGAGGTGACAGGTTTATATAACAGGCGATACCTGCAAGAACAAATGACCTTGATGAATCAGGGAAGCAAGCAGTTACCATTGGGTGTGCTCCTCATTGATATTGATTATTTCAAACAGGTTAATGATGTCTATGGCCATGCAAAAGGCGATGAGTACTTAAAAAAAGTAGCTCAAGCAATGCGGAATGTCTTCAAGCGAAAAAGCGATGTCATTGCTAGGTATGGTGGCGAGGAAATTGTCGTGATGCTGACAGGGATAAGTAAAAAAGATCTGGAAGATAAAGCGAAGCAAGCATGCGAGGCTGTCACAGAGCTAGCCTTGAAACACCCGCAACGTGAATGTGTGAGTGTCAGTATCGGCGGTATCCATACTGGCGCAGATATTCACACCGCTGAATATTATCTAGATGAAGCTGATGCTTGTATGTACCAAGTAAAATCCAGTGGCCGAAATGGCTTTCTGGTGGCATCTGCTAAGCATTAGTCGTCATTGTGAATTCAAATGTCGTTAAATGACCTGTTTAATATGTGCGGAAATTTCTATCTTTCTTTTGCAAGAAGTAAGGCAGACAACGGTGAGTGTGCCTTTCAAAAGTGAGGGGGAGAGATGAAGACCTGTATTAAATGGACACTTCGATTGACTGCGCCGAGTGCCATTACTATTTTGATTGTGCTGTTGGGTATATACTTGTAGCCCCAACAGTGATGAGATAAGAAAACGCGACCCTTGAGGTCGCGTTTTTGCTTTTGACTGACTAATCGACAATTAGTAGTGCCAAGGGAACTTGCTGAAGTCCTGATCACGTTTTTCCAGGAACGCATCACGGCCTTCTTGGGCTTCATCTGTCCCGTAAGCAAGTCGTGTTGCTTCGCCGGCAAATAGCTGCTGGCCGACCAAACCATCATCTGGCAGGTTGAAGCCGTATTTGAGCATGCGCATAGCCGTTGGTGACTTGCTGTTGATTTCTTTGGCCCAGCGCAGTGCTTCTTCTTCCAGTTCGAAGTGATCAACTACTTTGTTGACCATACCCATTTCGTAAGCTTCCTGAGCACTGTAGTTGAAGCCACAGAAGAAGATTTCACGGGCACGTTTCTGGCCAATCATTTTAGCAAGGTAAGCTGAGCCGTAGCCTGAATCAAATGAAGCAACATCAGGATCAGTCTGCTTGAAGATTGCATGTTCTTTCGATGCCAGTGTCAGGTCACAGACAACGTGAAGGCTATGACCACCACCCACTGCCCAGCCTGGAACAACAGCAATGACTACTTTAGGCATAAAGCGGATCAAGCGCTGGACTTCAAGGATGTGCAGGCGACCCATGCGGGCAACGTCAGCTTTGCCGGCTTCTTCACCTTCGTATTTGTAACCGTCTTTACCGCGAATGCGCTGGTCACCGCCTGATGAGAATGACCACTGGCCTTTTTCAGAAGGGCCGTTACCTGTGATGAAAACACAGCCAACATCTGACCACTGGCGGGCATGGTCTAGTGCCGTGTAAAGCTCATCGACAGTTTTTGGTCGGAAGGCGTTAAGGCAGTTCGGGCGGTTGAATGCGACACGCACTGTACCTTGGTCTTTGGCACGGTGGTAAGTGATATCTTCAAAGTCGAACCCTGGAACCTCTTCCCAAAGCTCAGGGTTAAAAATCTCTTTGCGGCTCATGATGACAATTGCCTGAAAAATTCAAAAGGTGATGTAAGGCTAGGGAGTTACAGCTGAATGTCAATGGTTTATGAAAGAATGTGACTAGAAGGCGAATGTTTTGGGTGAGGTGGGATATTTATCCATCAACAAAGTATGGTTTATTGCGGTACTGGCCACCAGCCATGTCAAAAATGGCTGGTGGCTAATTTAACTACTCTATGCAAGCATCCAAGCTATGTAAACATCATAGCTTAACGAGCATTTTGCCTTTGTTCTTACCTTCGAATAGACCGATGAAAGCGTCTGCCGCCTGGTCAATACCTTGGTAAACCGTCTCTTCGTATTTTACTTTGCCATCGGCAATCCATTGACCCATTTGCTGTGCATATTCACCATAATGTGCCCAGTGATCGAACACGATAAAGCCCTGCATCTTGAGTTTTTTGATTATCAACATTGCCATGTTGCTTGGCCCCGGTTGTGGCTCAGTGGCATTGTATTGCGAGATCAAACCGCATACGGCAATGCGGCCATAGTCATTCATATTGTTAAGGGCTGCTTCCAAGTGCTCACCGCCAACATTTTCGAAGTAGACATCAACGCCTTGAGGTGCCACTTCAGCCAGAGCTTGGGTCAGATCTTCTGCTTCCTTGTAGTTGATGACCGCATCCACACCCAGTGAAAGAAGGTAATCTGCTTTTTCTTGCGAACCAACCGAGCCGATAACGGTACAGCCATGCATTTTGGCGATCTGGCAGGCAATGCTGCCGACAGCGCCTGAAGCCGCAGAGACAAATACAGTATCAGAAGGCTGAAGGTCGGCAATACGGAATAAACCCGTCCATGCTGTCATACCCGGCATACCCATGATTCCGAGGAATGTTTGCTCTGGAAGTGGGGTAGTTGGCAATAAGGTTAACCCAGTGCCGTCGCTGATAAAGTGGCTGCGCCATCCCAGCATGCTGCTGACTTTACTGCCGACAGGGAAGTCTGGGTTATTGGATTGGGTGACTTCGCCGATAGCGCCGCCTTCTAACACTTCGCCAATTTGGAATGGTGGGATGTAACTCTTGCGATCAATCATGCGACCTCGCATGTAAGGGTCGACAGACATCCAGGTATTTTGAACCAGTATCTCTCCCTCTTTCAGTTCCGGCAGGGCCACAGTGACAAGTTCGAAGTTATCTTTAGAAGGTGTACCTTGTGGGCGTGATGCAAGGTGGACTTGTTGGCTGTTCATTATCAATCCTTATCAGCTGTTCTAATAAATACTTTATGCAAAAAAGGTTAGCGCGCAAACTATTTGCCTATTAACTTAATGATTGATTTGGCAACTTGCAATAGCTTTGTGAGAAAATAATTTGCGCGCAATGTATTTTGATCCGCATTGAATCTGCTATCATCGCAACAGAATTGAACAATACAGATGGATAACCTCGGATCTTAGTATGGCCCAGAAGCTATCAGACAATGTGTGTTTTGCCTTGTATACCGCGTCAAATGCGCTGGTGAGGGCCTATCGTCCTTTGCTGGATGAGTTTGATCTAACCTATCCGCAATATATCGTGATGCAGTCGCTTTGGTACAACGATGGTGTCAGCTTGAAGGAAGTCTCGAATAACACTCAGCTAGACTCGGGCACATTAACTCCGATCGTAAAGCGGCTTGAGGCAAAAGCGCTGTTAACCCGTAAAGTATCCGCTGAAGATGAACGGAAAAAGGTGATTTCCCTGACCGCAGAAGGCTTGGCACTGCGTGAAAAAGCCAAAGATCTTAAGGCGCAGCTTGAGGAAAAATCTAGTATGAAACCCGAAGAGGTAGAATCGCTACGTAGGTTGTGTTTGGAACTGGCGAAAAACTTAGCTTAAGGGAAGATAGGATAGTGAAGAATCGATGAACATTGGACAAAAAGGTATTACTCCTCAATTGCAATTGACACTTACATTCACTGTCTGTGTTGCCATAACATTGTTATTTGATTGGCCCTTTTCATTTTTTTGTCCTTTGTTCAGTTTGCACATTATGATGTTGCAATTACCATCTCTCCAATTAAAAGGATACGGTAAGGTATTTATTACTGCAGCCGTTGGTGCGGTGGTTGGTGCCTTGATTGCGAAGGTTTATTCGTTGTCACCCCTGATATTTCTTCTAATTATTGCAGCAGTGATTTTTACTTGCCACCGCTTTGACAGGTTAAAGCCAAACCCTATTCATGCTCCCATTCGTGTCGTGGCAATCGTGTTGGTATCGGCGATTGGCATAGTAAACCAAGCATTAATAATGCCGTTTACCATTAGCCTACTGCTTGGTCTGGCTGTTGCCATGGTGGTTTGCTACTTAATGTATATCTTGCTACCAACCCCAATCCAAGATGGAGATTCGCACTCTGAAACTGATGCCAGTACAACTCCGATAATGATCAAAAAAGAGTGGGCGGTACTTGCGGTATTTATGCCGCTTCTCATATTGTTCACCTACACAGATTTGAAGCAGTATTATATGGTCATTGTGGCAGTGAGTGTGATTAGCTTTTACCCTGAAGTCAGTCATGTTGCTAGAATCGGCTGGGATTTCCTTCGAGCAAATTTGCTCGGTGGTGCTTTGGCGGTGGCAGGCTATATCACCTACACTCAAGCTTTGTCAGTGATTTCCAGCGAGTACCTTCTACCGCTTGCGGTGGTGTTTCTTTCCAGTTTGCTGCTGACCGCTGTCATATACAATTCCAAGGCCAAGCATTTGGCCCATTATTCATTGACGCCATTTGCCTTGCTGCTTCTGCAAGCTGACAGGTTTGATTTTAATATCTACCAGTCTTATCAATTTAGGTTGCTGAGTGTTTTCACGGCTGTTGTTTATACCTTGGTGGTGTGCTGGCTGATCAGTTGTATTTATCGCAAGGTGATACATCGGAAAACACCCCCTCATCGATAAGTGAGTTCCGGTCTTTCTGTTGTCGGTGTAAAGTTACAGATATTGATCTTTATAAGAAAAAACACCGTTGTCTTTCAAAAAGGGAAAGACAATGAAAAAATCAACGATTCAATTAGTATGGTTTAAACGTGATCTGCGATTGTGCGACCACGAACCATTATATCTCGCCTCGCTTATACCCCAGACTCCGTGTTTACTTCTCTATATCTTTGAACCAATGCTATTGGATAATCCCCACTATAGCGAAAGGCATTGGCGCTTTGTCCAGCAATCGCTTGAGCAGTTAAACGAGCAACTTGGCCGATATGGCGGCAAGGTTGTGACGGTACGAGGTGAAGCGATTTCCGTTTTCCAAACACTGCATGAGCAATTTAATATTGAGTGTGTGCGGAGCCACCAGGAGGTCGGGCTGCAGTGTACTTTTGACAGAGACCGCATAGTTGCAAATTGGTGTTCCCAGCAGGGGATACAATGGTTGGAGTCGCCAACGGGGGCAGTGATACGTGGGGCCACCTCCCGTGATGGTTGGGATAAGCATTGGCATAAATTTATGCGCTCATCGTTGGCTCTGCCAAGGCTCGAATCTATGCAATGGGTAACAGAGACCATTTTACCGCTCTATAACGCACCCAAGCAATGGAATACTCCCAACCATAGCCTGCAAACCGGCGGCGAGATTTCTGCCCACCAAGTAATGGAGAGCTTTTTTGAATCCCGAGGCAAGGGTTACGCCTTTGGTATTTCCTCGCCTTCAAAAAGCGTCGACAGTTGCTCTCGGCTTTCGCCTTACCTTGCATGGGGGAACCTAAGCCTACGGCAAGTCTATCAGGTCGTATTGGCTAACTGGAAAAAGCCAGGCTGGCGACGTTCCCTGGCTGCCTTTGCTTCGCGTCTGCATTGGCATTGTCACTTTATCCAAAAGTTCGAGTCTGAAATAGACATGGAACAAAGGCCGATCAATCGGGGCTACCAGACATTTCCTTATGAGCAAGATATCAGCTCGAAATTGCATGCATGGAAAACTGGAACAACCGGTTATCCCTTGGTTGATGCGTGTATGCGTTGCTTGATCCAAACCGGCTATATTAATTTTCGTATGCGGGCAATGCTGGTTAGTTTTCTTTGCCACCATTTGATGGTTGATTGGCGCCATGGCGTTGAACATTTAGCTTCCTTGTTCCTCGATTTCGAACCGGGTATTCATTACCCGCAGTTTCAAATGCAAGCTGGGGTAACGGGTATAAACACCATACGAATTTATAACCCGATTAAACAATCGCAGGAGCATGATCCTGATGGCTGCTTTATCCGTCACTGGGTGCCTGAAATCAGCATGCTGCCCAACGAACTTATCCATCAACCATGGCAACTGACACAGATGGAGCAGCAAATGTATCAACTGGTTTTGGGTGAAAACTATCCTGAACCCATTGTGGCTATCGAGCACAGTGGCCGCAAGGCACGAGAGCTTTATTGGAAGTGGCGCAAGAACACCATGGTCAAGCAAGAGGCAACCCGTATCCTGCAACGACACGTCAGGACAACTTAGTCATGACATGGTCTGTAAAACTTGCCACAATACGGGTATGTTGTTGATGCAAAACCTTTGCTATGTCTATCTCTCTACCTATTGATTCGCTTAAAGCCCAGTTCCTCGAACGCCTTTCCCACACCCACCTTGTTGTTTCTGCCGAAACCGGTTCGGGTAAATCGACCCGTTTACCCGTTTGGGCGGCAGAGCAGGGAAGGGTGCTTGTTGTTGAACCAAGGCGAGTCGCGTGCCGTTCTTTGGCTGAGTTTGTCGCCAGCGAGAGGAACGAAAGTGTTGGTGAGTCGATAGGTTATGCCATCCGCTTTGAAAATACGTACTCTGATGACTCTCAAGTCGTTTTTGTTACTCCGGGCGTGGCATTGCGGTGGTTGAGTGAAGATGGTCTTGCAGGTTTTGCCACTATCATCATTGATGAATTTCACGAACGCCGCTGGGACACGGATCTGTTGCTGGCGATGCTTAAGCAAAAGGATACCCACAAACTAGTGGTGACATCGGCAACGCTTGATAGTGAACGGTTAGCCTCTTACCTTCAGGGTGAATGCCTTAATGCCAAAGGTCGCAATTTTCAGGTGGCTGTCGAGCATCTCGCTTCAGATAGCCGCAATATGCCGGATATCCGGTACATCGAGAATAAAGTCAAAGAGGCGGTGCTCACAAGGTATGAGAACCATCAGGATATTTTGGTTTTCTTGCCGGGCCGAAAAGAAATCGCTCAATGCTTATCAACCCTAAAACAGGCCTTCAGGGAGCAAGTTGACCTTGGAATACTTGATATTATCCCGTTGCATGCCTCTGTAAGTGATGATGAGCGCCACCGCGCACTGACTGAAAGTGATAAGCAGCGTATTATTTTGGCGACCAATGTTGCGGAAACTTCGCTGACTATTCCTGGCGTTACCTTGATTGTTGATACCGGATTGGAGCGAAGGACACACCAACGCAATGGTCGAACGGTACTCGGTTTGCACGCTATTTCAAAAGCCAGTGCCGAGCAGCGCAAGGGGCGGGCAGGACGTGTTACCGATGGCACCTGTGTGAGGTTATTTGGTAAGGCTGCGCCGCTGGAGTTAATCACGCCACCAGAGATGCACCGCGAAGAACTGGTTGAGCCGATGCTGGCAGCTGCATGCTGCGGCTTTCCGCTAAATACCTTGGACTTTGTCGATACTTTGCCTGATAAGTCTTTATTGATTGCCAAAGATAAACTTCTGCAAATGCAGGCGATTGATGATAAGGGCAATTCAACCGAGCATGGTCAAATTCTGTATCCCTTGCCGATAGATACCTTGTTTGCTCACCTGATCACCGCAATGGCGGACAAAGCTAGCCGCGAGGCAATGGTCGATTTGGCAGCATCGCTGAGTGTTTACCAACGCATATGGCAAATGCCATCCGGCGAGGAAGCCCGTGAAAAGCTGGCACAGTGGGAGACTAATCATTGTGACGCGATGGCACTTATCAAGCTACTTCGCGGCAGTGAACCCGAATGGCTGACTTTTGACAAAGAGGTGCTGGCAGAGGCGCGGATGCTATCAGGACAAATGCGCGAAGCGCTTGGCTTACCGGCTCTGGAAGTGGCTACGTCGGTGAAAAGGGATTCATGGCTACAGGCGGTAATGAAAGCCGCTCCCGAGCTTGTATTTGTTCGCAGGCAAAAGCGTCGGCAAGCATTGGGTAACGGGTATAGTGAAGTCAGCATTGGCCGTGATAGCCGGTACCCAGAAAGTGCTGAGGCAGCGGTTGTTTTTGACCAGTTTGCTTTGCCGGGCAAAGGGGTGAAGCAGAATTTAGTATTGGCTACCTGTATGGCTCCCGTTCCCCTTGCGCTGATGAACCAACTTGAAATGGGCGACGAAGCTTATGGCGAAACACAAGTCGGTGAGCAAGGCTGCTTGGTTGAAAAGCAAAGGGTTTATGCCGGGCGTGTGATCTATTCTGAGTGGGTGGCACCGCAGGGTGCCTCCGCCCATGACACATATATCGATATGATCCTGAATGGCTCAATATTGCATGGGCTTGGTGAAAAAATCACAGCTGATATCCACCAGTGGAATTTGTATTTAGCCTTGGGCAACTATCAGGCGGATGTTTGCACTCGTGCTGCTGAGGCTGTCGATGTCCGTCAATGGTTGGGCGAACAGATTGAAGCGTTAGGGGTAGAATCTGCCGAAGATTTCGAACTATTTACGACGGATGATTTCATTTTTGATGGCATTCCACAGTGGGAGCGAGCCGATTTTGATCAAGCGTTTCCCTACAAGGTAGCCTTGACCGATCTGACGATGCGAATCGAATATCACATACCGCGCAAATTGGTGCTGGCTATCCATGAGAGCGGTAACCGCAAGGCTGACCCAAAACGTTGGGAGCTTCCACGTTGGCAAGGCTGGAAGGTACAGTATCGCAAGGCCAGCCGCACCATCGATGTGCGCTAGCAAAATCTATTACGACTGCTTTCCTATTTCCTCCATTAAAGCTCAATATGATTGTCACATTGACGTGTAATTAATGATGGAGGATATAAAGCGACCAAGACCGTTAGGTATCAAAGGTTGCACCAGCCTTTTAGGGAGATAGGAATGCAGTTAAATTGGCATGAAAATGTGTGTGCAATGAAGCTATTGGGTTTTGATGTAAATGTTGAGCAATTGCAGGGAAAGCATACCTATTTCAAAGCCAAGGTAAGCGTCGGAAAGCGTTACCCGGTACGCTTAGCGGATATCAGCGACGAGTATCTGGAAGGTGTCATGGGACAAGTTTTCGATGCCGTTGAAACCGCGCCGATGTCTGCCAAAGATATATCGAAGCAAGCTAATTCATTGAAGTACAGCGGCTGTTTTGAAGGTTTGCACGCTTTGATTCGAGAGAGTCAGATCTAGTTAGAGTTAATACAGCTTAGTTGAAAGTGTAACTAGATGTTCCATATAAACCTGAAGCTGCCTGTCATGCTTGGATATCAAGACAAGGGCAGCTCTGGTTTATTCACCGAATAACGTTAGCTTTTGTTTTTCAGCTTAGCTTTCAGACCTTTCATGAATGTGCCGAAATGCGGGAAGAATTCTGCAAACAATGGGTGTTTGCGATCTTTCATCATCATTGGGCCAAGCAGACGCAGAGCAATCCCTAGACGGGTCGAGTCGTTTTCATCCAATCCGCTGCCGTGCTTAATAGCATCGACAATGGCAAACATATCTTCACGATCTTCAAACTCGAACTGCATAGTGGCAGCATTGTCTTCGTTGGTTCGTTCGATAGTAATACGGTAGTTGTGTTTCATATTTAGCTCCGGTGTTTTAGTCGGTTAAGTCGTTATATCAATTTGAAAATTTGGGGTTAGCTTTTTAGAAAGCGTTCAACCTTAGGCTTAATAGTCATTGAGATAATGGTGATCAAGGCCAAGCCAACAGGCAGAGCGGCAATAAAACCCTGCAACCAGCTATTTGCAAAAAGCGCCATATCGTCAAAACCGATGTTGTTTGCGGTAGTGGTGAAGGCCATCATAGATTCCATTATCACAGCCATATTCAGGCCCACTACCAGATTTCGTCTTTTCTCACTGGAATTGGGCATCAATTTGCCTATCAGCTTGGTGACTAAAGTCATCATCACCAAACCAAACGGCATCATGACCAATACTGTTTTCAGGAATGAGCTGAACCAGGCGGCAAAGAATGTTTCGGTGTAGCCGACGTTCATATATGTCATTACCCCGGTCAATGTGCCACCCATTAGGGTCATCATGCCCAGCACAACTAGTACTTTGTAGATCAATGGGGTTTTCTTTTGATTGGGGAATGGGGCTGTCATCGTTGTTTCTGCAGTCATCGAGATTCTCCAGTCTTGAAATTTCGCTCAATTAAGTTGATAATGTCAACTATAGTGGTTTGGTTGATAATGTCAACTATATTTTTATTTGAGGAACACCGGATGTCAGAGTCAAAGTCACTCGAAAGTTTGTTTCAGTTAGTCCATATGCTCAAACGCCACATGCATGAACATATAGAGCAGCTGGATTTGAACATCACCCCAATGCACCTTCGCGTACTTAAAATTATTAATAAAAAACAATCATGTACCGCGATTGATATTGCCCAATTCTTAAACCGGGACAAAGCACAGGTAACGCGTTTGCTAAATGAATTGATCAAGCAGGGCTTGATTGAGAAAGTGCCGAATCCTGAAGACAAACGAAGTCAACGTTTATTGGTTACCAGCGAAGGAATGGCGATCTTGGCGCAGCTTGAGACTATCGATTCAAAGATGAATGACAAGATGATGAGAGGAATTTCTCAAAAGGAGCTGGAAGAATTTGAGCGTATCACCGGGTTGATGAGTGATAACTTGTCGAAAGCCGAATAGAGTAATGAGCCGGCAGGGCATTTTCTGCCGGCTTGAAATTCTTCAAAATCGTCACATAAGAAACGACTAGCCCGTTACCACCTCAACTGGGCCATGATCATCGCAGTGGTCACCATGCTGATGGTGCAAACGGCCGTTTACGATGTAATCGACATGGTCACCGTGTTGGATCGCTTCATGCCCGCAACCAGGACCGTGCACATGGTCTCCGCAGTGGTGGGCTGAATTACATTCAGTAGGGTGTTCAGCATCGACTTCAATCGCGTGGTCGTCGCAGTGATCACCGTGCGGATGGTGCAAGTGGCCGTCGACAAGATAGTCGACATGATCACCATGTTTAATTGCGGTGTGACCACAATTTGGTCCATGGGTATGCTCAGGGTGAGAATGGGTATGGGAACATGACATTTCGAAATCTCCTTATTGCTTTTTATGTCTTTGTAACCTCTAAATTATAGTACGTTATATATGCAATTAAGTGCTTTGCTGTCAAAGTCTTGAGTTTGAGCACGTAAAATGAAGATGACAGCAACAAAAGCTGTCTTTGATTCATATTTACTATTCGTTTTCCAAGCTATTCTGCACGGCTAATTTTGCCCGGATGTACTCTGAGTGGTCGACATAGATAAGCTCGGCAACTTGGCGGATCACCGCTTCTTCCATCGGGTCTAGCACACCATCGGCATAGGCAACTTGCCACATGGCTTCAATGAGTTCGAAGCGTTGCTCGGGTTGTAGGGAGCGGAGTTTACTGGTGAAATCATACAGCGAGACAGATGATTTGCTCTGAAGGAGTGCTTTTTCCAACAGTGCGTCGGCATTCTCTTCACTGATATCAAGAAGGTAAACAAGTTGGTGGCGTTTGGCTTGGATTTCTCTTGGATCGTCACTGTGATCGGCATTTGAAACTTCACAAAGCAAGCATGCCATGGAAAGGTGGAGAGTTGGGGTATCGACAGCACCGCCATCGGTGCCTTCATTCATCACTTGGCGGAAAATTGTACGCAATTGTTTGAACATGCTGAGCCTCAGGTTTCATTTCTATTAAGTATAAGACTCTTTAGTCGGGTACGGAGTTCCTTAGTTGTGGCTTAGTTGGATGTTTAGTCAGCAATTATTCAACAATAGTTGTCAGCAGAAAGTTGGGGTTAGCTTAGTGGGGGAAGGAGAAAGTGAAAGAAGTCTGGAGATGGACTCCAGACTATAATTACCAGTCATGCCGGACTGTTAACGACTGTTATTAGAAACGGGCGTTAATAATTGGGAATACTGGGATATCTTTGCTGACGAAGGTACCAGACTTGTCATAGTTGATTAGACCAATCTGGACACCTTTTTCGATGCGGTCAGTGGCGTTGATGAAGCCAAGCTGCAGGCCGTTAAGGCTACCTGCGTAGTTAAGCGCGCCGAACTGAAGACCTGTGAACTGGCTGCCAGTGTAGTTGGCAAAACCAAAATCAGCACCTGCTGCTGTGTTGTCGTTCCAGTTAGCTAAACCGAACTTAACACCTGTAGAGTTGCCAGTTACACGGTTTGCACCGAATAGGATACCGAAGCTCAAGCCTTTGAAAGTTTGCGATTCAGCAAGACCAAGCATAGGTAGCTGGAAACCAGTAACAGATGGAGTCTGTCCGTATAGAAGAGAAGCGCGGAAACCGTGAACATTGCCGTCAGGTAGGTTATTGCCAGGTACTGAAAGCTGTACAGGTTGGTTAGCAAAAGCAGGTGATGCCATCACAGCTGCCAGCGCAAGGCTAACTAGTGTTTTTTTCATTATTTTTACTCTATGGAATGAAGTTGCGACAAAATAATACCTGAAGTCATATTTGTGCTGCAAATTAAGTCATACATATTAGCGAAAAATTTGGCTGCAATTCTCGTATGCCGCAAAACCACAGAGTTGTGGTAGAATTCGTCCAATTTTGTGAAATACCCAGCTGAAATATCAGGAATTCCATTGACTCAGTCGAATACTCCTCAGGCTAACGTTTTAAACAACGAAAAAACCCTCAAAGCTGCGATTAAAGATTGCATGATGCGCGATCAGTTTCGTTTGCACAAACGTGTGCAAGGTGCAGCAAGGATCAAGAAAGAGCAGGCAAGGCATGCTGTGTTTGACGAAATCGCGCTAGATATCGCCAAATCAATGCAAACCGTGCAGATGCGTGCGACCCAGCGACCGACAATCTCTTACCCAGAGCAATTGCCGGTCAGCCAGAAAAAAGACGAAATCGCCGAGGCGATTAAAAACAACCAGGTTGTGATTGTCGCCGGTGAAACCGGTTCGGGTAAAACGACCCAGCTACCAAAAATCTGTTTGGAGCTAGGGCTCGGCACCAAGGGCATGATTGGTCATACCCAGCCTCGCCGATTAGCGGCCCGCTCAGTCGCAAGCCGTATTGCTGAAGAGCTTCAGTGTGAGCTAGGCTCTTACGTCGGCTATAAGGTTCGATTCAACGACAAAGTGTCGGATCGTAGCCAAGTCAAGCTGATGACCGATGGTATCTTGCTGGCCGAGATCCAAAACGACCGTTTCTTGAACCAATATGACACCATCATTATCGATGAGGCCCACGAACGTAGCCTCAACATCGATTTTATCATGGGTTATCTGCGTGAATTGCTACCAAAGCGCCCAGATCTAAAAGTCATTATTACGTCGGCAACTATCGATCCGGAGCGTTTTTCCAAGCACTTCTTCAATGCCCCGATTATTGAAGTTTCAGGCCGTACTTACCCTGTGGAAGTGCGTTACCGTCCGGTTTCCGAAGATGGAGACGATAGTGATCGCGACCAACTTCAAGCTATTTTTGATGCAGTAGACGAACTGTGCGATGAAGGCTTGGGCGATATCCTGATCTTTATGAACGGTGAGCGGGAGATCCGCGATACTGCCGATGCGCTAGAGAAACGCAACCTGCGGGATACCGAAATTCTGCCACTGTATGCTCGGTTGTCGGCCGGTGAGCAGAACCGAGTGTTCCAAACTCATGCCGGTCGTCGTATCGTGCTTTCAACTAACGTTGCAGAGACATCTTTGACTGTACCGGGGATTCGATATGTTATCGACCCGGGTACTGCGCGTATCAGCCGATACAGCTACCGTACCAAAGTACAGCGCCTACCGATCGAGCGTGTGTCTCAGGCGAGTGCCAACCAGCGTAAAGGTCGATGTGGCCGTGTAGCTGAAGGTATCTGTATCCGCCTTTACTCAGAAGAGGACTTTCTGTCACGCCCTGAGTTTACCGACCCAGAGATCCTTCGTACCAACCTTGCATCTGTTATCTTGCAGATGACGGCAATTGGCCTTGGTGATATTCAAGCTTTCCCGTTCGTTGAAGCGCCGGACAACCGCAATATCCAAGATGGTATCCGCCTCTTGGAAGAGTTGGGTGCGATTAACACCAAGGCAAAAGATCCGCGTAAGCGTTTGTCGCAGATTGGCCGACAGTTGGCCCGATTACCGATTGACCCACGTTTGGCGCGTATGGTGTTGGAAGCGCCGAAGCAGGGTTCTTTACGCGAAGTGATGATCATTGCTTGTGCACTGTCTATTCAAGACCCACGTGAGCGTCCTTCTGACAAGCAGCAAGCTTCGGATGAAAAGCACCGTCGTTTCTACGACAAAGAATCAGACTTCGTGACTTTTGTTAACCTGTGGGATTACATCCAAGAGCAGCAAAAAGCGTTGTCAGGCAACCAGTTCCGCCGCCAGTGTAAGAAAGATTACCTGAACTACCTGCGTGTCCGTGAATGGCAGGATATCTACTACCAGGTCAGCCAAGTCGTTAAAGAACTAGAGTTCCGCATCAATGAGCAGGAAGCCAGCTATCAAGGCATCCACACTGCGATTTTGTCCGGCATGCTTTCGCATATTGGCCTTAAAGATCAGGAAAAGAACGAGTATCAAGGTGCGCGAAATGCTCGCTTTAATATCTTCCCGGGCTCTGGCATCTTCAAGAAGCAGCCTAAGTGGGTAATGGTTGCAGAGTTGGTTGAAACCTCACGTTTGTGGGGCCGTATTGCCGCCAAGATCCAACCTGAGTGGGTGGAGCCTTTGGCTGAGCACCTGCTTAAGCGCAGCTACAGTGAGCCGCACTGGGAGAAGAAACAAGCTGCCGTTGCAGCCTTCGAGAAAGTGACGATTTACGGTATTCCTGTTGTTGCCAAGCGTAAGGTCAATTACGGCAAGATTGATCCGGTTATTTCTCGTGAGCTGTTCATCCGTTCGGCGTTGGTAGAAGGGGATTGGGAAACCAAGCACAAGTTCTACCAGCAGAATCGCAAGCTATTGCGCGAAATTGAAGAGCTGGAGCATAAATCACGTCGTCGTGACATCTTGATTGATGACGATGAGCTGTTTAATTTCTACGATCAGCGAATTGACCACACTGTGGTTTCAGGCCGCCATTTTGATACGTGGTGGAAGAAAGCCTCGCGTGACAATGCCGAGCTGCTTAATTTCGAACGCGAAATGCTGTTCAAGGGCGATGCGAGTCATATCACCGATTTGGATTACCCGAACTTCTGGCATCAGGGCAACCTGAAGCTTAAGCTGAGCTATCAGTTCGAACCGGGTGAAGACAGTGACGGTGTAACGGTGCATGTACCGTTGCCTATCTTGAACCAAGTCGAAACCGATGGTTTTGATTGGCAGATCCCGGGTCTGCGCCAGGAGTTGATCGTTGCGCTGATCAAGTCACTGCCAAAACCTGTTCGTCGTAACTTCGTTCCTGCACCAAACTACGCCGATGCTTTCCTTGCGCGCGCAGAAGCTATGGCAATGCCACTGCTGGATTCACTTGAGAAAGAACTCAAGCGAATTTCTGGTGTGACGGTGTTGCGCGAAGACTGGAATCTTGATCAAGTACCTGATCACCTGAAGATCACATACCGAGTGGTTGATCACCGTAACCGTAAGTTGCGCGAGAGCAAAGATCTTTACAGCCTGAAAGACGGTCTGAAAGAGAAGGTCCAGGAAACCCTGTCCAAAGTTGCCGATGACGATATCGAGCAGGAAGGGCTGAAGACCTGGAGCTTTGGTGAGTTGCCAGAGCGTTACCAGCAAAAACGCGGCGGTTTCGAAGTGAAAGCTTACCCTGCGATTGTTGATAACAAAGACTCTGTGGGTATCAAACTGTTTGAAACCGAAGAAGAGCAGCGTACCGCGATGCAGCAAGGCCAGCGTCGTTTGGTCTTGCTCAATGTACCTTCGCCGATCAAATACCTGCATGCCAACTTGCCGAACAAGTCGAAGTTAGGTCTGTACTTCAACCCTTATGGTCGGGTCATGGATTTGATTGATGACTGTATTGCCTGTGGTATCGATAAGCTAATCGAAGAGAAGGGCGGTTTAGTATGGCAACCAGAGGCTTTCGAAACACTGAAAGAGCATGTTCGTGGTGAACTTGGTGATACCGTAGTAGATATTGCCAAGCAGGTAGAAGAGATTCTGACCACAGCATTCAATATCAATAAGAAGTTGAAAGGCCGTGTAGATTTGACGATGGCATTTGCGCTTTCGGATATCAAGGCACAGATTGAAGGGCTGATTTTCAAAGGCTTTGCTACTGAATGTGGTTGGAAGAAATTGCCAGATATCCTTCGCTACATGCGTGCTATTGAGCGCCGTATGGAAAAACTGCCAATTGATCCTAACAAAGACCGTATGCATATCATGAAGATTGAGTCGGTGGTATCTGATTATAAAGAACTGCTGAACAAGATCCCTAAAGGTCAGCCTGTGCCTGAGAAGGTTAAGGAGATCCGTTGGATGATTGAGGAGTTGCGTGTCAGTTATTTTGCCCAGCAGTTGGGTACGCCTTACCCGGTATCAGACAAGCGAGTGCGTAATGCGATAAGCGATTGTTAATCAACTCTGATTAACCGTGCTTTTGACATTAGCCACTCAATAACAATAGCAATAGCAACCCAACTCGGGTTGCTATTTTTTTATCCATTTATCATGATGTTAATAATTATCATTGCTTGGTTAATCTGATTTACCTCAAATATTCTAACAGCGAATATTTGCCACTCTTGGTGATCAAAATACCACTTTATGGGTATGGGTTTTGATGCTGATATATCTGTTGATATT
>NZ_JACSOF010000041.1:0-44471 GCF_014349205.1 Photobacterium sp. BZF1 | reverse complement strand
CTTGAATTCGTCGGTAAAGCTTCGTCTAGTAACAACTTTCATATAAACACCTCTTATTCCTAATAAAGAGGTGTCTACTTTTAGGGGGTCACTTCAGGTTCTGGGTTCTATTTTGAAATCTCGCTTACATGAGCACAACAGAAAAAATAATTATGAGATTGTAAAAGCAATTAATAATCAGAGTAGTTTCCTCCCTCTTCTCTGACTTGGCCGCTTCTGTACTGTATGAGTTTAGCTAGCTTTTTGCCTAACAATTGGGTGTTTTCAATAACTTCATTGGCTTTATTAGGCTCTATATATCCAAACTCTCTAGCAAGCATTAGCTGTGTTAGCAGTTCGCCACAGGAACCTTTTGCATAGTAAAGAAAACGGACTGATTCTCGACGAGTCTCCCTTTCTTCTCCTTCTGCAATATTGGAAGGTATAGAGACAGCGGCACGACTTATTTGGTCTTTAAAACCATAATCTTTGCAGCCTCTCATTAAACGATAAACACACGCAGCTATTTTGTAGCTTTCTTGCCATACCTGTAATTTGAAATACTCCATATCAACTCCAGAATAGTCAGCATTCCAAAGATGATTACATAAATTACTGAATGCAAAATCTTTATCTGCAAGTTAAAGCCACCACTCAGTTTAATGAAAATCAACTCTTTATAACTTACACAAAAACTAGCAAGCTTAAACTTCGCTTAGTCATCCCCTCAGTATCTTATGTTTGTCCCAATTGGCTCTCAAAATGAGCTTGTCCCAGCACCAAGGCCCCCCTTTCCTAGGACCCTCTTTTCCCAGGACCTAGGGCCTCTGGCCTCCCCCGATTTTCCTCTACCCCTCAGCACTCAAACGTGCGATCCCTCTCATAACCCGACGATTGTCAGCAATTAATTACAATTACGATCACATTTCATTTACATCCCACCTTGAATTTCGCTCTGAAATTGCCTATTCATTTGTATATACATTATGAATATTGAACCCCTTGCTAGAAACATGAAATGAGCAATATGGGTTCACAACAGGACATAACTTCAGGGCCACGAAATGGATAGAGTGCTGACAAACATCAAAATGGTCACCCTAGCAGGCGAAGATGGCTACCAAGTCATCAGCGATGCGATGATCGGGATTCAGGATGGCATGATTATGTATGCTGGCCACAGAGAGCATTTTGACTGCCACGGACATCCTGAAGTCATTGATTGCCAAGGCGCACTGGTTACACCGGGCTTGATAGATTGTCACACTCACCTAGTCTTTGCCGGCAACCGTGCCGAAGAATTCGAACAGCGCCTCAATGGTGTGCCTTACGAGCAAATCGCCAAAGCGGGCGGTGGGATCTTATCTACCGTTCGAGCTACCCGTGAAGCATCAGAAGAAACCCTTTTCCTGTTGGCGTGCGAACGGTTGCAGGGCCTGAAAAATGAAGGTGTAACGACAGTCGAAATAAAATCGGGCTACGGCCTTACCCTTGAGGATGAACTGAAAATGCTTCGGGTGGCACGTCGGATCGGCGAAATGCCGGATATCAATGTCTCGACGACCTTGCTCGCTGCCCATGCCCTGCCACCTGAATACGCCGGAGATCCCGACAGCTATATCCAATATATTTGTGATGAGATCATTCCCGCAGCTGCTCATGAGCATTTAGCTGATGCCGTCGATGTATTCTGTGAAGGCATTGGTTTTAGTACCAACCAATGCCAGCAAGTCTTCCAAGCCGCGCAAAAACATGGCCTTGCTATTAAGGGGCATACTGAACAGCTCTCCAACTTAGGTGGCAGCGCCATGGCCGCTCGAATGGGCGCCTTATCTGTTGATCATATTGAGTACCTTGATAACGAAGGTGTAGCAGCCCTTGCCGCTTGTGGCACTGTCGCGACCTTGCTTCCCGGCGCATTTTATTTCCTTCGCGAAAGCCAGATGCCACCGCTCGATCAGCTACGTCAGCTGAATGTGCCAATGGCAATTTCCACTGACTTCAACCCCGGCACCTCACCCATAGCTTCTATTCGTACCATGATGAACATGGCATGTACCTTGTTCCGGTTAACACCGGAAGAGTGCCTACGCGGTGTGACAATCAATGCAGCCAAAGCACTTGGGCTTGATGAGCAGCGAGGTCAAATCTGTCAGGGTATGAAAGCTGATTTAGCCATTTGGAAGTTATCGCACCCAGCCGAGCTGTCATACCGCCTTGGTGTGCCTGATCTCAAGGCGCGAATAGTCAATGGTGAACTGTTCAACCAAGCTAGTTTACCTCGTTCAGGGCAATAAGGAGGAGTCCCCCATGTCAGTTGATATGACAGTGTGGAAAGGCCGCAGCGACCCAGAAGACGGTAACTTAGGATTACGCTGGCATGAGGTGATCAAGCCTGCGGATGAAGTCAACGATGCTGGCATCATGCTGCTCGGCTTTGCCTGCGATGAAGGTGTTTCCCGTAACAAAGGCCGTACCGGGGCTTATGATGCCCCTATCACGATTAGAAAAGCGCTGGCAAACCTAGCCTGGCACCATACCGAGCCCGTTTATGATGGCGGCGATATTTGCTGCAATGATGGTAACCTTGAACAGGCCCAGCAACGCTTGGGAGCCGATGTCTGCCGTGCACTTCGCCAAAAGCACAAAGTGATCGTATTCGGCGGTGGCCACGAAGTGGCTTGGGGAACTTTCCAAGGTATAGGCAGTTACCTGCTGCAAAAACAGCACGCTCAAGACGGTGTGATAGAGCCCGAGGATTTGGCCACCACCCTCTCGGTTCCCAAAATTGGCATTATCAATTTCGATGCCCATTTTGATTTGCGTAACCCGCCTTCTGGTGGCTCTGCCGAACAAGGCAGTTCGGGGACACCTTTCCAGCAAATTGCACGGTTTTGCGAGCTGCAGGGCTGGCCATTCAACTATGCCTGCCTTGGCTTGAGCCGCGCAGGCAATACTCAGGCGCTTTATGAAAAAGCCGACAAGTTGGGCGTGCTTTATTTCGACGACTGCGAGCTCACCCACCAGCGCTTGCCTTTGATCATAGAGTCATTGGAGCACTTTATTGCCCAATGCGATTACCTCTACCTGACCATCGACATTGATGTGTTTCCAGCCAGCACCGCACCGGGGGTCAGCGCTCCCGCAGCACGAGGTGTACCGCAAGACATCATTGAACCATTAATAAATACCGTATTAGCAGCCGAAACACCTTCTGGAGAAAAGAAAGTGCTGGTTGCTGATATGGCGGAATTAAACCCGAGATTTGATATCGACAACCAAACAGCACGACTCGCAGCGCGACTGGCCTGGACCATCGCCCGTGCCCTACGTTAATCAACGCCGCTGTCTTTATAACCCATTACAGTGACAGCATTGCAAGGAGAGCCACATGACACACGATACCCAGCCTCGCTTGGATGAAAGCCGCACCATTATTGCCCCAACAGGCACAACGCTTAATGCCAAGTCATGGTTAACCGAAGCCCCACTTCGGATGTTGATGAACAACCTCCATCCTGACGTGGCCGAACACCCACATGCTTTGGTGGTATATGGCGGCATTGGCCGTGCTGCAAGGAACTGGCAGTGCTATGACAAAATCGTTGAGGTGCTAAAGCGCCTTGAAGAAGATGAAACCTTACTGGTTCAATCCGGTAAGCCAGTCGGTGTATTTAAAACCCACAGCAATGCGCCTCGAGTGTTGATCGCTAACTCGAACTTGGTCCCTCACTGGGCTAACTGGGAGCATTTCAACGAGCTAGATAAAGAAGGCTTGATGATGTACGGCCAGATGACAGCAGGTAGTTGGATCTATATCGGCTCCCAGGGCATCGTACAAGGCACCTATGAAACCTTTGTTGCCATGGCAAAACAGCACTTCAATGGTGACAGTTCTGGTCGCTGGATCCTAACCGGTGGCCTTGGTGGTATGGGTGGTGCTCAGCCTCTTGCAGCCACTATGGCTGGATTCTCAATGCTTGCCGTTGAATGTGATGAGAGCCGTATCGACTACCGACTACGTACTGGCTACGTTGATTGCAAGGCAACTTCCCTTGATGAAGCTTTGGCTATTATCGAAGAAGCAAAACAAACCGGCAAGCCTGTTTCTGTGGGCCTGCTTGGCAATGCGGCCGATGTTTTCTCTGAAATTGTAGAACGTGGCATTGTGCCTGATTGTACTACCGACCAAACCTCAGCCCATGACCCATTGAATGGTTACCTCCCTCAAGGCTGGACTATGGCGCACGCCGCCGAGATGCGTCAGCGCGACGAAGCCGAGGTTGTCAAAGCCGCTAAGGCATCTATGGCCGTGCAGGTAGAAGCGATGCTCGCCCTTCAGAAAGCAGGTTCTGCAACCGTAGATTACGGCAATAACATCCGCCAGATGGCTTTTGAGGTCGGTGTAGAGAATGCCTTCGACTTCCCGGGGTTCGTTCCGGCTTATATCCGTCCGCTATTCTGCGAAGGTGTCGGGCCTTTCCGCTGGGCAGCCCTCTCTGGCGATCCAGAAGATATCTATAAGACCGACCAGAAAGTGAAAGAGCTGATCCCTGATAATCCCCACCTACACAATTGGCTAGACATGGCCCGTGATCGTATCCAGTTCCAAGGTTTGCCAGCACGGATCTGTTGGGTGGGCCTTAAAGATCGTGCTCGCCTAGGCAAAGCGTTCAATGAAATGGTCAAGAACGGTGAGCTGAAAGCACCGATTGTCATTGGTCGTGACCACCTCGATTCCGGCTCGGTCGCCAGCCCTAACCGTGAAACCGAAGGCATGATGGATGGTTCTGACGCTGTGTCAGATTGGCCACTACTTAATGCATTGCTAAACACAGCTTCAGGTGCAACCTGGGTATCACTACACCATGGTGGTGGTGTAGGTATGGGCTTCTCGCAGCATTCAGGCATGGTCATTGTCTGTGACGGAACGGATGAGGCCGCCGAACGTGTTGGCCGCGTACTTCGCAATGACCCAGCAACCGGTGTAATGCGCCACGCCGATGCCGGATACGACATCGCGGTTAACTGTGCCGAACAACAAGGCCTAGACTTACCGATGATCCCTTCAACCCAAAAATAATAAGATCACCAAAGGACGTTGTATGTACCAAATTGAAATCAATCCGGGGAAATTGTCTCTCAAGCAGCTGCGACATATCAGTCGCCACAAAGTGACACTGTCACTTAATAACACAGCTTATGATGACATGTTAGCAAGTACCCAGGCCGTTGAGCAGGTGATCGCAGAAGACAGGGTCGTTTACGGCATCAACACAGGTTTTGGCTTGCTTGCCAACACCCGTATTGCCGTCGAAGATCTAGAAACCCTGCAACGCAGTATTGTATTGTCCCATGCCGCTGGCATTGGCGAGTTCATGGAAGATCATACCGTCAGGCTGATGATGGCCCTGAAGATCAACAGCCTTGCCCGTGGTTATTCGGGGATCCGACCAAAAGTAGTTGATGCGCTAATCACGCTGGTAAACGCTGAAGTCTACCCTTGCATCCCACAGAAAGGATCGGTTGGAGCATCAGGCGATCTTGCGCCATTGGCTCATATGAGCACGGTGCTTTTAGGTGAAGGACAGGCTAGGCACAATGGCGAAGTTATCAGCGGTGCAGCAGCACTGAAAATAGCAGGCCTAGAACCTATTACCTTAGCACCAAAAGAAGGCCTAGCGCTGCTCAATGGTACACAAGCTTCTACCGCTTTTGCGCTTGAAGGCTTGTTTGCCGCCGAAGACCTATATGCTTCGGGCACCGTCTGTGGTGCTATGTCAGTTGATGCTGCGCTCGGTAGCCGCCGTCCGTTTGACCCGCGAATCCATCGCGTGCGCGGTCACCGTAGCCAGATTGATGCCGCAATGGCCTACCGCCACCTGCTAGACAAGGAAAGTGAGATTGGCCTCTCGCACCAGCAGTGCGAAAAAGTCCAAGACCCTTACTCACTCCGCTGTCAGCCTCAGGTTATGGGGGCTTGCCTGCAGCAGATCCGCCACTCTGCAGATATTCTCGAGATTGAAGCCAATGCGGTTTCTGACAACCCATTGGTGTTTGCCGAAGATGGCGACATCATTTCGGGGGGTAACTTCCATGCCGAACCGGTTGCCATGGCTGCCGATAACCTCGCGCTTGCCATCGCTGAGATTGGTAGCTTGTCAGAGCGCCGCATGGCCCTGTTGATTGATAGTGGGCTGAGCAAACTTCCGCCTTTCTTGGTCGATAACGGCGGCGTGAACTCCGGCTTTATGATTGCGCAGGTAACTTCTGCGGCACTGGCCAGCGAGAACAAGACCCTCGCCCATCCCGCTTCTGTCGATAGCCTGCCGACTTCAGCAAACCAAGAAGACCATGTCTCTATGGCCACTTTTGCCGGTCGCAGGCTCAAGGACATGTCGGAAAATACCCGCGGGATCTTGGCGGTTGAACTGCTTGCAGCAGCACAAGGCTTGGATTTCCGCTCGCCAAACCGCAGTTCGGAACGTTTGGAGCAAGCGAAGGAAATGCTGCGGGCACGTGTGAGCTTCTACGATAAGGACCGCTACTTCGCGCCGGATATCGAAAAAGCCAATGAACTGTTGCTGGAAGCCCATTACAACACGCTAATGCCATCACAACTGTTGCCTAGCTTTTAAGTCGCGATGATCAACCCATAATGTAGGGATATAAAAAAGCGCCCCATATTGATTGATATGGGGCGCTTATTTCTTGTTAATTGCTATTTGATTATTTGCTGTTAAACAACGAGCTCCCCCGCCCCTTTGGCAGAAACTTCACTGTTTTCAACTAAGAATACCGTGGCAGCTTGTTTGAGTTTCTTCCACTCTGCATCGTCAACCTGTATCCCCTCACGCCAAGCGTTTAAGTAGGTATTTCGTAAACTGGCTGAATCGATTTGCTGATATCCTTGAATACTCGGAGAGGGAAGAGCGAAGTTAGAAACCGATAACTCAATGGTCATATCATGAACATTTACATAGGCTTCTGAAACATGGTCTTCAGAGCGCTCATCGGACTGGTATAACTCAGGGAATACACAGCCTTTATTCAACACATAGAGCGTCTTTCTCCTATCGGAGCCATTTGACCACTGTGCCTTACAGGCCAACCCTTTCGCTGACAGTTTTACCAGCTCACTATAGGCAAGCCAGCGGTTGTGGCAATTGCTGACATGGATCGTCAGTATTTTCACCTTCACCATCTGTTCGACCGCATAATCAATCACACTTGGTAGATGGCAAGCCAAACTTGCCCCACCCATGTCGACTTCAATTTTGTCCTGTGTAGGCTTTACCAAGGTAACTGGGCTATCCTTTTCGTTGGCCAAATAAGGCACGGCTTTATTGAAATGAGCAACGCCATTGAGACCAACCAGTTGCAAGTCAGCGACCATATTTGCTATCACATCCGCTTCACCACAACAGCGACGTAACCCTAGGAATGCTTTGTTTACGGCAGTCACTAGCTCATTATGAGATACAATCATTTTGCTTCTCCTGCTAAACCGGACAATGATAACTCTTGGCTTGATGGTAGGACTGGGAAGAGCCACTCCCCATCGTGAATTTCATCCAGCAATGGAGCGCCTTGGAAAAACGTCACTTGCACCCAACGGTCGGAGCGCGGGTCAAACTTGGTCGCACCAAATACCGCCAGCTTACAACGCAACAAGTGCATAGGTAGCGAGCCTTTGTGCAACACATTCATCTGAATATCACCCATGACTTTGTTACCCAAAGTCCATGCTCGCTTGGCAATCCCCCGGTACTGCGGGTTCTGTACCAAAAACTCGGCCAAGGTTTGTTGCGGCTCACTTTGCAGTAAAGCGCTATACAACCGGTATACCTGACGACCAATATCGAGCGGCAATTCCCGCTCTTCACCGGCCTCTTCACCACGAACGCCAAGGCGCGGCTCTTCTTTATCTTGCGAACGGTACCAGAACCAATAGCTGTTCTCAGGCAATTGGAAATCAGTATCTATAGCCCAGCGGTAGCGACTTTCTAATACCAACATCAGATCTTTTACTTTCTTACCGCTGGTCAGCGCTAGCGTTTCATCACAGTTCATTTTCTCTTGAAAACTGTCTGCAATATCGGGGTAAAGCTCCATTAAACAAGAAAGAATGATTTCTTGGGCTTCCAGCCCACTACCTTGCGAATGCTCAAAAAGCGCATGCCAATCCGTTGTGCTCTCTGGTGCAAAGTTGGCAATAACATTTCTGAAAGTGGTTAGCTCTTGTTTGGCTTGCTTGTTCAATAAGCGTTGGTGATCATCAATCGTCACGACTTGGTTTAGGTGAATAACCGCCTGCCCCAGTAAATGGTCCAACTGAGGTAACTTAGCCCGGTCAAAAGCCTGGCCTAAAATCTCAGCGAGGGCTTGCTCCCGTGTAGTCATCCACTGATCAACAATACAAGGGTGGTTGATCAGGTAGGGAGCCATCCCCAATCCGGTGGCATTGCCCACCCCCAGATAGCGCTGTAGTGAACGGTGCAAGGTTGTCGCTTTTTCACCCCCTCGCTGCTTGGCAAGATAATGAATCCAATCAAGGCTGAACTCACGAAGTAAATATACGGCACACATCTGGGCGCTGAAAGACTGATGGAAATCTGGGTTGTCTTCCAGCAGTTTGAAATCTGCAATCCCGAACTTTCCGTTACCATAAACCGCAGTAGTGCGCAGGATATATCCGACATTCGCCAACTGTTGTGGGTCTGGCTGATTACCCTCAGCAAGGTTTGACACTAGGTGTTCGAATACCCGCACGCTTTTATTGGCACGTGCAAGGACCAAGGCACTGTTAGGGTTACGGCCTGCTTCCTGCAACGGCACATTGGCTCGTAACCTTTCTAGCAGCGACTTATCAACCTCACCCTGAATAAGGGCAAATGTGACATCCCACTTTTCGGCAATGACGCGGTCATTACGCTCTTCATCGCTGATTTCATCGCAGAACACCACGAGGTGGTACTGGTGTTGCTGGGTTTCAAGCCGATAAATCGCATGACCGTAACCTTCAGGTGACAGTTGCCAATCGTGTTGGCTTACCTGCCACTTTTTCTGCGCCATCTGGCGAATAAAGTAACGGACAAAACTAATCCGGTTTTGGTGCATAGCACCTAGTCTTTCCGGAGCCATAACCACTTCTGGCAGGCGTAAGGTGTTATTAGATTTCAGGGAACGATGTGCATCCATATTGCTCACCACCAATTTTATAATTATGTTTCTGGTTTAAGGCGTCCAACTACCGCCCGGGAATGTTGTTGATAGAGTACGTGTCAATCCATTTGAGCCTGTAGGGTTAGACCCCTTGCTCTTTAGCCATCTTCATCGCAATTTTAGGGGCATCCCATAGCGACGGCAGCAGTATGAGCGATACCGGTACTGCAGTTATCACAATGAATGATTGCAATGCAGATACTCCGCCGGAACCAAGGGAAATCAAGATAAGTGCCGTCAATCCCATCATCACGCCCCAGAAGGTACGGATGAAAGCATTCGGCTCGGTTTCACCACTGATCACCACACTGATGGTGTAGGTCATCGAGTCACCTGTGGTCACGATGAAGATCGTGGTCAGGATCAAGAACAAAATCGACACAATCAGCGGGAACGGTAACTGCTGGGTAATAGCCAGTAATGCCCCCGGAAGATTGAAACCTTCAAACGCTTTACTGACTGAGCCAGGGTCGGCCACTTCAAAAGCCACGCCAGTACCACCTACGATGGTGAACCAAAAGCAAGTCACGAGCGGCGCCATCACACTATGGGTCATGACTAACTGGCGAATTGTACGGCCACGGGAAATACGCGAAATAAAGATTGCCATCATAGGGCCATAGCCTAGGAACCAGCCCCAGAAGAACACCGTCCACCAGCTTAGCCAGCCTTCATCACCACGGTAAGTAGACATTGGTATGAAATTATCCAGCATGGTGCCAACACCCTGCAGGTAACCATTAATCACAAAGTTTGTCGGGCCAACCAGCAGGATGTAGAGCATGAGACCAACGGCTAAGATGATGTTCCAGCGGCTGAGGATCTGGATCCCGCGATTTAGGCCGCTTAAGGCCGAGATTGTGTAGATCGCGATGGCAAACAAAATAATGATCAACTGCGTGGTAAAGCCATCAGGAATTGCGAACAATGCATTCAGGGCATAGCTGATTTGCAGGCCAAGGAAGCCAATAGGGCCGATTGTCCCTGCCGCCACCGCAATAATGCAGCAAGCATCAATGGTTGCGCCAATGGCTCCCTTGAGGGCGCGATCACCGAGCAAAGGATAAAGCAAAGTGCGTGGTTTTAGCGGTAGACCTTTATCATAGTGCAGGTGCATCAGCACGATAGAAGTTAAACAACCTGTGATTGCCCAGGCCAGAAAGCCCCAGTGCATAAATGACTGCGAAAGGCTGTTGATTGCCTGCTGCCATGGGGTTGCAGCTTCACCGTAAAGAGGTGGTGCGCTTACATAGTGGGCAATCGGTTCAGCCGCAGCCCAGAACACGCCGCCCCCAGCGAGAAGGGTACACAGCATGACGGCAATCCAACGGAAGGCATCGGTTTCAGGCTTATCAATATTGCCAAGCTTCACATGCCCTGTCCTTCCTGCTGCCAAAGCGAGGCCAATCAAAAAGGTAAGTAACAGCAGAATTTGCCAGTAAGGGCCAAAGTATTTAACCGACCAGGCAAACCCGGTGTTTACAAAAGAAGACAGTAATTCATTGTCATATAAAGCTAAGGTGACAAACAGTGCGATAAAGCCGCCACTTAGCCACAGTACCGGGTTATTTACACCAAGCTTATCGGTTAAGGTTTCTGTTGTAGGGGGTGCGGTTTTATGCGAAGGCTGAGTATTCATGGTTTCAGCCTTTGCCGTGTTCATAATATCAGACATAAATTGTCTCCAGCGGTTGGTGGAATTGTCTGGGCAAAGATATCTGGGAGGCCTGCTAAGAATTATTGGAATTGGCAGGCCGTTTATAGTTTTGTTTACTGTTCGGCGGGCTGAATACCGCTTTGCAAGAAGTTGAACCAGTTGCCGCCAATGATTTGGCCGGCTTCAGCTGTACTAAAGCCTGTCTTGATCAGACCGTTGTAGATGTTTTCCATCCCACGGCTACCGCTAAACCAAGGCAGGGCATCAGGCCAGCCCGAATTGTTTGCCGAACCTTCGCCGTAATCCATCGCTTTCGACCAACGGCCGTTCCGCATCCACTCCAGCACCGATTGCGGTTGATTCAGGCACAAATCACTACCGATACCAAGATGCTCAACCCCGACCATTTCTGTGGTACGGGCAACCATCTGGCAAAAGTCTTCCAAGGTACACTGGCTGTTATTGGGTAAATGGAATGGATAGAGGCTAAAGCCCAATAAACCACCTCTAGCAGTCAGCGCCTTGATGACCGTATCCGATTTATTCCTCAGCGCATCATGAGCGAAAGTCGGATTAGCATGGCTGATACAAATCGGGCGCGACGACAGGTCAATCGCTTCAAGGGTTGATCGTTCAGCACTGTGCGACATATCGATAATCATGCCGACACGGTTCATCTCATCAATCACCTGCTTACCAAAGCGGGTCACACCGTTGTCGTTTTGTTCGTAGCAACCTGTCGCCAGCAGGCTTTGGTTGTTGTAGGTCAACTGCATAATCAGCAGGCCCTGACGGCGCATGACTTCAACCAACCCAATTTCGTCATCAATTGGTGAGCAGTTCTGCGCCCCGAACAATATCCCGACCTTGCCTTGTGCCTTGGCGCTTTCAACATCTGCCATCGAAGTCACCGGCATGATCAAATCAGCATTGCGTTCGAACAACAGGTTCCATTCGGCAAAACGGGTCAAGGTTTCACGGGCATTCTCGTGGTACACCAAGGTAGCGTGGACGGCATGGATACCGCTGGCCTTTAAGGTCTGGAAGTATTCCCGGTCCCAATGGCAGTACTGCAAACCATCAATTACAATTTCCTGCTGGTACATAGGCCACTCCTTAGTAAGGACGCTGGTAGGCAGTTTTCACTACGGTGTAAAACTCTTTGGCATACTGACCTTGCTCGCGAGGGCCAAAGCTCGACTCTTTACGGCCGCCAAACGGTACGTGGTAATCCGTCCCCGCCGTGGGAAGGTTGACCATGGCGCAGCCGGTTTGAATCTGCTCTTTAAACAATGCGCTGGTGCGTAAGCTCTGGGTGATAATGCCGCCAGTAAGGCCAAAGCGTGTGTCGTTGGCAGTGGCAATAGCTTCATCCAAATCAGAGACTTTGATAACACAGGCCATAGGCGCGAAGACTTCTTCTTGGTTCACTTCCCAGCTATTTTGGGTGTTTAAGAACAGGGTTGGTGACATGTAATAGCCCTCATGCTGCAGGTTCAAGCGCTCGCCACCAAAAGCTAGCTCAGCACCGTTTTGGCGGGCTTTTTCTACCCATCCAAAGTTAGCTTCAAGCTGCTTACTATCAACCACCGGCCCCATGAAGATGTCATCTTCCAATGCATGGCCTACTTTCAACTCGCTCATACGCTTGATTAAGGCTTCAACATAGGCGTCGTGTATACCGTCCATCACGACTAAACGGGATGAAGCCGTACACTTCTGCCCTGCCCCGGAGAAAGAACCCGCAATAGTTGCTTCAACAGCGATTTGGATGTCGGCATCATCAGCGATAATCAAAGCGTTCTTGCTGCCCATTTCAAGCTGACAGCGGACAAAATTAGGCGCCGTAGCCGCCGCCACTTTACGGCCAGTTTCCACCGAACCAGTGAAGCTCACTGCTTGGATCTGCTGTGAGTTAATCAGCGTATCCCCGACTTCTGCACCGCTGCCCAGTACCAGGTTAAACGCACCTGCAGGCAAGCCTTGGCGGGCAATAATTTCAGTCAGTGCCACTGCACTGGCTGGGGTTAGGTTGGCAGGCTTCCAGATTACGCTGTTACCGAAGGCCAATGCGGGGGCTATCTTCCAAGCTGCTGTCGCAGTCGGGAAATTCCAAGGCGATATGATGGCAACGGTACCTACTGCCTCACGTGTCACTTCCACAGAAACACCGGGGCGAACCGAAGCCGCATTGTCCCCAACCTGACGTAGCACTTCAGCGGCGTAATACTGGAAGAACTGACCAGCGCGGTAGATCTCACCGCGACCTTCTGCGAACGGCTTGCCTTCCTCGCTCGATAGCAATCGGCCCAGTTCGTCACAGCGTGCGATAAGCTCATCCCCAATGGCCTGTAGAACTGCCAGCTTGCGCTCAAGCGGAGTCTTCTCCCACTCTGGCTGCGCCGCATTGGCGGCATCAATCGCTTGTTGAACCTGAGCTTGGCTTGCTTGGGCAAAGTCACCCAAGTTCTCGCTGATGTCTGAGGGGTTGATGTTTGCAACAGTGTGTTGGCCTGACTGCCACTCACCTGCGATATAAAGGGACTGCTCTGCTTGAATTGTCATTGTCATTTCCTTATTCCTTCACCGCGGCGTAAACCACTAGCTCAACTAACATTTCTTCCCGTGCTAAGCCCGCTACTACCATGGCAGCACGATTTGGGTATGGGGCATTGAAGTACTCAGCGTAAACCTTGTTGACAGTAGCAAGGTACTCTCTATCGGTGACATAAATCAGTACCTGCAAGACGGAATCCAGCGATTCACCTGCGCATTCCAAGGTATGAACTAGGTTGTCCAACGTTTTGCGGGTCTGTGCTTCGATACCGCCTTCCACCACCACCCCGTTTTGGTCGATAGGGATCTGCGCGGTGTAAAGCGTTCCGTTATGGGTGATCGCCCACTCCAGCGGGGCTTTCGATGCAAATAGAGAGGTTTTAACAGCTTGCTTATTTTCTTGAAGGCTCACGCTCAACTCCACTCTGTAATCAAAATGTTTCAAGTTGGTTAAATCATGCACTAGCTGTACTGATATATCTAACGGTTAATTTTTTACAATTGATAAATTTTATTTAACACTTGAGTTCAGGCATGATGGATAAAGGGCTCACAAGGAGGTAGCAATGGCAATTAAGCTTCAGCAAATGATTCATTTTGTGATGGTGGTCGAAGAAGGTGGATTCAGAGCAGCGGCAAAACGCGCGAACCGATCACAGGCTGCACTGTCAACGTCAGTGAAAGAGTTGGAACGCACTTTAGGGCAAGCGCTATTTGAAACCGGGCATAAAGCGCAGCTCACCCCATTTGGGAAGGTCTGCTACCCGAAAGTCACCCAATTTATCAGTATTTATCACGATCTGGATAATGACCTGAGAGCCATTGCATCCGGACAACAAGGAAAAGTGAGGATTGCCTGTGTCCCTTCGGTAGCCGCGAAGCTCATTCCAAGCGTATTAGCCGCCTTTTGCGAGCGCTATCCTAAGGTAGAGGTCAGCCTGATAGATGATAATGCCGCAGGCGTTGAGGCCCGGTTACTAGCAGGTGAAGTGGATTTAGCCTTAGGCAATTGCTCACAGCTTGAAGACGATGCTATTTCTTTCACTCCTCTACTGTCTGATCCCCTTGGTGTGGTCTGCCTTCAAGATAATCCTTTGGCAGAGCGCGAACAGGGTATCAGTTGGGAAACATTGCTCAAGCAGCCCTTCATCCGCAACGGGACTTGTAGCCTGCTAGAACCAACGCCAGCAAGGGTGCTCAGTGAGAAAGCCCTCTATTCGGTTGAAAACATCACCTCGCTATTTTCGGTACTCGAGCTAGGAATAGGTATCACCACACTGCCTAAATTAGCTTTTCCAACCAACGAAACCAAGTTGGTATGGCGGCCACTGATCGATCCCCCACTCAAGCGCGACATAGGTATATTCCGCCTAGCTGATCGTACCATTTCGCCCCAAGCTGATGCCTTCTATTCCCTTTGCGTTGAGTACCTTATGTACACAGGCCAATCCCTCAATGAATAAGAGGCGATACAAGAGTAAGTCCCATCAAGGGCATCTCATTTGCTGCCACCAACGTCAATAAACAAGTCGTTTAAGTTGGGAAAAAGAAAATTAATCAAAGATTCATATGTCTCGATTTAGCCATCAAACTTTAAAACCTTGATAAATACCCAGTTATTAGCTCAATAAATAGACTACTATGTTGAGAGGCAACGAGCCTAACTGGATATTGATGTTTCGTGGAGGATGCTATGTGGCAAGCAATTTCTCACCAACTTTCTGAGGTATTGGATAGACCATTCAAAATCAGTGAAAAGGAAGTGCTTGAAGGCGGTGACATTAATGAATGCTACTGCATCGGCGACGAAAGCGAGCGCTACTTCGTCAAGCTCAATGACCGCGAGCGGCTTGTGATGTTCGAAACAGAAGCCGAAAGCCTGAGAATGCTCAACGAAACTGACTGCATTCAGGTGCCTCAATTCATCCACCTCGGCGCGACCAAAGACCGTGCTTTTATCGTACTCAACTACTTGCCAACCAAAGTGATTGATAACCAATCGGCTTATACCCTTGGCGAACAGTTGGCTAGGATGCACGCTTGGGGCGATCAAGGTGAGTACGGGTTTGATCTCGACAACTATGTGGGCCGAACCCCGCAACCCAACCAGTGGCGGCGCAAATGGTGCCGTTTCTTTGCCGAGCAGCGTATTGCATGGCAATTGCAGCTCTGTTCAGAAAAAGGGATCGACTTTGGCAACATTGACACGATCACTGGCAAGGTGATCGATCTTCTTGTTCACCATCAGCCTAAACCTTCATTGCTCCATGGTGATCTTTGGCACGGCAATACCGCCCTCACCGTGACTGGGCCGATCATTTTTGATCCTGCCAGTTACTGGGGCGATCGCGAGTGTGATATCGCCATGACTGAGCTGTTTGGTGGTTTCCCACCAAGCTTCTATGAAGGTTACCAGTCCGTCTGGCCGCTGGACGATGGTTACGAGGAACGCAAAGATCTCTACAACCTCTACCACGTGCTTAATCATTGCAATTTATTTGGTGGAAGTTACATCACCCAAGCTGAGCAAATGATGGAAAAACTCGGACTGAAATAAGCGTATTTCCGCCGCTCATCATTTATGTGAAAATTGAACCCTTCAATACCGGAGCAACCTTGCTCCGGTTTGTGTTTTTACCCCCAAACCATAGGGCAACTTGTCGATCATTCATCTTCGCGGGGCCATTGCCTACCGCAAACTTAACACGTTACTCGAAGTAAATAAGCAACTTCTCGCATCCACTGAGTAAGATTATATTTTTAAAAAGGCGCCAATAAAACTATCATATTTTTTGCACCTTTTTACCTCACACATTCACAGCAAAAATGTTCCAACTTTGACCTACGTTTTAATTTATTAATATAAACAAAAATTTATACGTCTACCCTTTTTTCTGGTTCTAATCGCTGACTGTGAGTTCTTTTTCAGTTTTTTCTATCACTTCAAACTTTATAGTTAATTTGAGGCGAAAACGAACGCTTAACGCTAAAGTTAAATCATTGAACTGAACCGGTCGTGTTCTTGAGAATTATTGCAACTTGGATGCTAATTCTTGTCATAAGTTTGCAAGGAGTACATTATGAAGAATTTTTCAGAGCAGATAGTGGTATGCCCACATTGCGGCCACAACATCCCTATCACCCTTGACGCCAGTGCGGGTAGCCAAGAGTTTTATGATGACTGCCCTGCCTGTTGCCATGCCATTCATCTAAATATGCAAGTTGATGAATTACATAAAACCATCAATTTGTATGTCGATGCTGATGATGAGCAGATATTTTAATACCTGAATATTGGTGATCAGTTATCACCAACCTCAAGAAAACAAAACCCCCTACTTTTATGTAGGGGTTTTCATTATTTGAATCACTGCACTCTAAACCTGTTGGTTTATTCTAGGCCTTTTTCTGCCAATACCCTTTCAACAGTATCAACAATGGCTTGTGTTTGTGGGTCGATTTCAATATTAACTTGGGCGCCGACTTGCTTCACGCCAAATAAGGTTCTTTGCAAAGTTTCAGGAATTAGGTGGACACAAAAACGCTCTTTTTCCACAGTCCCAATGGTCAGTGAACAACCATCCAAACCTATATAGCCCTTACGCAAAATATATTTATTATATGATTCAGGGATGTTGAACCAAATCGTCGTATTATTTGGCGAGACTTCGATTTCAACAATCTGCGTGACAGCATTGATATGACCGGACATAGAATGGCCACCAATCTCATCACCAAACTTTGCAGCTCGCTCAATGTTCACCTCATCGCCAACATTTAGCTCACCTAAATTTGTGACAGCTAAGGTCTCTTGCATCAGGTCGAATGAAACATTATCACCCTCAAGTTGGGTCACCGTTAAACAGCAGCCGTTATGCGCCACAGAGGCACCAATTTCTAAATCTTCCCGCATCTTGCCAAATAGACGGACAACGTGGGTTTGAAACGCTTCTTTCTTCTCAATCGCAATAACTTCTGCGGTGCCCTGTACAATTCCGGTAAACATAACAACTCCTGCGGATAAGCTAACTTTCAGCATGTTAGCAATAAATTGGCTCGGTAAAAAGCAAGCCAAATTGCACTCTTAGGTTTAACCCTATATCCTCAGCACATATTTACCCATTTCTTGAAGCCCGTACTGTATTGGACTCAACATGCTTGCACACCTAAGAAATAATCTTAACAGGCACATACAGGTGTTATTAGCATTGTTAGTTGTCCTAACCGCGATGCCGATTGGCTTCCTGTGGCACCAAAGTGCCGTCAGGATTGTCCACCACACCATCGAAAATATTTACCAGCATGCAAGCCAAGCCGTTATCAATCACCTAGATGAATTCTTCACCGATGCCAATAAAGTCTATGAGCATCAAGAGCGCATCCAGTCGGAATTGCGTGAGGTTGTTAAGGACCGAACAGCCCTGCTTGATCATATTACAAATGTACTCAACCACCATGATGAAATAGATTATTTCTACTTTGGTAATATGGAAGGCGGACTGCTTTCAGCAGGGCATCAAGGCAATAAGCGCTATTTCCTGATAGAAACTGAAAATGGGAAAGCGGGACAATTGAACCACTTTGAGTCAGACCATTTCGGCAGTAAGGGAGAACTCATCAATTCAACCGCTAACTTCGATGTCAGAACCAAACAATGGTTCCAGAATGCAACCAAGGTGACCTATCCTGTCTGGAGTAATATTTACGCCGGTGCCTTTGACCCTTCGCTGCTTGGCATTACGCTCTCCAAAGCCCAGCGTGATGATAACGGCAAGTTATTGGGCGTATGGGGCCTGGACTTGACCCTCAATACCGTTATTCAAGAGTTGAGCAAAAGTAAGCTCAGTGAGCATGGCGATGTTGTTTTGTTTTACAAGAATCAAGTCATCCTGGCCAGCACTTCTGAGTCCCATCAGCCTAAAGGCGGAGCCCTAACAAAAATAAGCCACAGTACCGCCCCTATTCTCAATAAATTGATAAATGAAGATCATAACAAGGGAAATAGCCTGTTACTGGTCGAACACAAAGGGCAAGAATGGGCGGGTTTTATCACGGATTACACGCTAGCAAAAAGTGATTTGGTCAAAATTGCTTTTTATTCGCCGATGACAGACTTTGCGCCGGAACTGGTGACCGCGCAGCGTGTTGCTATTCTACTCACGATTATTTTGGTGATCATTGCTATCTTACTTGGCCGCAAAGCAGCAGGACATATTCGCACACCGATTCAATCGCTGACTCAGGCAGCAGAGCAAATCAGTCAAGGACGCTGGGGGAGTCAAATCGCCATTACCCGTGATGACGATCTGGGTACTCTTGCCAAATCATTCAATAAAATGCAGCACAACCTTGAGCTCACCATTCACAAGCTTGATAGCCAGCAGCAAGAAACCAAACGCCTTAACGCCCTATTGGCGCAACAAAATCAAGAGTTGGAAGCTCGAGTCAAAGAGCGTACCCAAGCCCTCAGTACCGCCAATGCCAAGCTTCAGCAAATGGCCTATTTCGATGCGTTAACGGGTATCGCAAACAGGCGTTACTTCTGGCAACAGCTTGATGAGAAGTGTATTTATCACAGGGGCTGGCTACTCATTTTAGATATCGATAACTTTAAGCACATCAATGATGCTTATGGGCATCTTGAGGGAGACAATATCCTCAAGCATTTCACGGCAACCTGTATGGCGGTTTTACCTGAAAAGTGTCTATTCGGTCGCATTGGCGGTGAAGAATTTGCGCTATGGTTAGCAGACTTATCTCGCAAAGAGGTTGAAGCCATCACCCAGACGTTGTTGACGGCACTTACTCAAACCCCGTACAGGAATGATGGGATATCGGTGGTTATCTCAACCAGCATTGGCGCAAGCCGCTGCACTGCCAACCCACAAAAATCCTATGCGGTAGCTGACAAGTTACTCTATGAGGCGAAGCTAGGTGGTAAGAACAGAGCAGTGATTGAGTTAGACGATTGATCGCCCTACCCCCTCTTTTTACTCAATGTGAATTGTGTCGCTTTATCTAATCGTTATAATTCCCGCGTTATTTTTACTTCAATCAGGAGCGCTTTCGTGCACAACTACCGGCGTGAAACACGCCACCTTCTAAAATTGGCTATCCCTGTTCTGATTGCTTCTGTTGCACAAACATCTATGGGGTTTGTCGATACTGTTATGGCAGGGGGCGTCAGTGCAACAGATATGGCTGCCGTATCAGTTGCTGCCAGTATCTGGCTGCCTGCGATCCTGTTTGGCGTTGGCCTGCTTATCGCCCTTGTGCCTATTGTTGCTACCCTGAATGGGTCTGGCAAACGAGATCAAATCCCGTTTGAAGTCCAGCACGGCTTTCTGCTTGCCGCATTAATCTCTGTTCCTATCATCTTGGTGTTGTATAACGCTGGCACCCTGATTGATATGATGGATGTCGAAGAGGCTTTGGCAGAGAAGACTACGGGCTACTTGTATGCGGTCTTGTTTGCCGTTCCGGGTTTCCTGTTCTTCCAAACCCTGAAAAGCTTCACCGAAGGGGTTTCAATGACAGTGCCTGCTATGGTTATCGGTTTTATTGGCCTAGCTTGCAATATCCCACTTAACTGGATCTTTGTTTACGGCAAGTTTGGTGCACCCGCTCTGGGCGGCGTCGGCTGTGGTGTCGCAACCGCGATTGTCTACTGGCTGATGTTCTTCTCGATGTTGATATACATCCGCTACAATAAAAAACTGCGTAGCGTTGGTATTTTCGACCACTGGCAGAAGCCGCAGATTAAAGCCGTCATCCGCCTGTTCCGCCTTGGCTTTCCAGTTGCCGCTTCAATCTTCTTTGAAGTCTCACTGTTTGCCGCTATTGCATTGCTGATCTCACCCTTAGGCTCGACCATAGTGGCTGCCCACCAGGTCGCCAGTAACTTCTCGTCGCTGATCTTTATGATCCCGATGAGCTTAGGTGCTGCGCTAAGTATTCGAGTTGGCCACCTTCTTGGCCGACAAGACTTCAATGAAGCCAAAATTGCTAGTCGTTGTGGTTTGATTGTGGCTTTTGTCACGGCAGCAATGACAGCGGTAATGACGGTTGTACTCCGCGAACCTATTGCCGAGATGTATACCAATAACCGTGAAGTAATCATGATTGCTGGACAATTATTGTTCTTGGCAGCCATCTACCAGTGTACTGATGCGATCCAGGTGGTTGCTGCAGGTGCACTAAGGGGCTACAAGGACATGCGAGCCATCTTTATCCGTACCTTCATTGCCTACTGGATCCTCGGCCTGCCGATTGGCTATATACTCGGCATGACAGATTGGATAGTAGACCCAATGGGTCCACATGGCTTCTGGATCGGAAACATTATCGGCCTAACCGCTGCAGCACTTATGTTGGCCTCTAGACTGTTCTGGGTACAGAAGCAAGATGATGACGCGCAACTGCAGATGTCTTTGCGCTAAGCCAAATTTCCTTGCAAGTTCAAGAATTAAAGGCGGCCAATGGTCGCCTTTTTGTTTTGCTGCGTATACTTATCATACTGCCAGTCACTAGTTCTAAATAATGTATACAAAGCCCCATCATTTGCTCAGTATCCTTATTCTCCTCTTGGCTCTTACGGGGTGTGAGCCCAATACCGCCAAACGAAGCTTCAACACTTATAACGACAGGCTGGCGAATGTCCTTGATACCTCACCTACAACCGTCAATGTCGACGAGATAGAAGCTTTCCCTGAGCCGAGAGAACTCTTACTGCCGATTGAAGATATTCGTATAGATTTGCTTGATGCTTATGAATTGAGAAAGTGCGGCCTGTTTAACCTCATCGCCGAGCGCAACTCCATACTCGGTAAAGTACAGGACAAAACACGGCAGCTTAGGTACGAGCTTATCCTGTTAAATGGGCTCAATCACTGCCAGGATGTATTGCCGGAAGATTCCGAAGTGCTGCCTATGCTTGAAGGATTCAAACAGCAAAAGCAGGCCCAACTTGCCCAGCACCTGTGGAATATGTTCACGACAGAAAAAGAGTGGCGGCAGCAATTGACCATACACCATCAACCCTTCGAACTGGGCCTATTTTATGGCTTCGATGAAAGCCTAAATGCGTTTAACTATCTCGCCTTTATCCAGCAACATATCCAGACAGGAAGCAGTGTTGGAGAAAAACAGGCCGATAGGCTTATCAAACACCAAGAACAACTTCACGCACACCACTATTTCGGCCAGCTTATCTTTTCTATCCACCTCTCAACCTTGTGGCTAGATAGCATTACCAACATGCTTGAAGATAACGAATCGGCACTGATTTGCGGTCCAAACCGTAACCAGCAACAAGCCGAATACCTGAGCAATGTCTTCTACAAATTCTTTGTTAATGAACTACAGCCTTATCTTGCCGAGCTGGATTCGCAATACCAACAGATTTCCCCCGCCCTCAGCGAGCTGCTCGATCCGGAACTAAACCAAAACCCAGCGATAGGTCCCTACTTCGACCGATATCTTAGCGGAGAATTACACCGCAACTTCAGGCAAGCGACACTCAAGCACGTTAGCTTCTGGAAAAGGACGTTCAAACGCTGCAATATCAAAGTGGGTATCCACTAACTCGCTAGCGGTTACTCCTGTTCTGCTAACAATTTCAAAGACTCAGCGCAAAGAAATGCGCCATGTTGCTATAAATGCGTGGCAACAGGCTCTAAGATAAAACTAATAACATTAGGCGGAGCCAGAGATGAAGAAAAACAAGAACGATGCAAAGCTGCTGAAAAAAGCACTTGAACTGGGCATGGCTTTTGCCCAAAAACAAGGGTTTGATGATTTGGACAAGTCCGTTTCATCGAAAGACAAAGTGGAATGCATTTACCGCTTATTGGTGCAGTTCAAGCAAATCACTCCACTCCCTGAAGACAAAGAAGACGGCCCGAACATGAAACACAAACTCATTTTGTGGATTTCACGGCTTCTGCCACCCGACCACGAGTTATTACAATAAGCATTGCAGCTCATATTAGGCTAAGATAGCCTATTCGTTTTAAACATTTACACATAGTTACCAAGGTAGGTTCAAGCATTATGCGTCGTGTTGTCTTCAATCAAAAAGGCGGTGTTGGTAAATCCAGTATAACCGCCAACCTGGCCGCAATCAGTGCCGCTAAAGGCTATAAAACCCTTCTTATCGACTTGGATGTCCAAGGTAACAGCAGCCATTACCTTGGCTTTGATATCAATAATGACAACAACAAGAATATTGCTGAGCTGCTAAACCAAACTGTCGGGTGGTTCTCGGTGTCGACGCCAATCAAGTCATACCCACAGGCTACCCCATTTGAAAACCTGGACATTATTCCCTCCAGCCCGAAACTTGAAAAAATCGAATCGGAGCTAGAGCGCCGCTACAAAATCTACAAACTGCGTGATGCCCTTGATGAGCTAGACAAGGAATACGACCGGATTTATATCGATACCCCACCCAACTTGAATTTCTTCAGCAAGGCTGCGCTTATCGGTGCAAATAAGCTGTTAATTCCGTTCGATTGCGACAGCTTCTCGCAACAGGCATTGATGACCTTGCTCAACAATGTGGCCGAACTGCGTGATGATCATAACCCTAAGCTTGAAGTGGAAGGGGTTATCGTCAATATGTTCAACGCCCAAGCTAAATTCCCAGCGCAGATTATTGCAGATCTGAAAGATATTGGCTTACCTATCCTCGAGCCTTACTTGCCGCTATCTATCAAGATGAAAGAATCACACTACCACCAGCAACCGCTGATCCACTTACTGCCTTCGCATAAGCTTACCCAATCATTCAACGATTTATTTGCAACGCTTGAACAAACTGAAAGCGCTGAAGTCAGTTAAAACACAGTAGCAAGATAGCTTTTTCACCATTAGCGAACACCAGCAGTCACCGAAAAATGGCTGCTGGTGTTGTTTTATCGCAAGTTCAATGACCTGAATGGATAAACGCAACACTTGATAAAAGTGATTGAAATCACAATTTTATCCCCCTTGGCGGTGAGAAATAATCCGCCGCGCTCAAAGCATAAGCAAACAGTCGCCATAACTTAAAAAAGCCAACTCAAACACTTGCACGAGGGATCATCACTCGCTAATATGCTCCTCGTTCCCACGGGAACGCAGTACGACCGTAGCTCAGCTGGTTAGAGCACCACCTTGACATGGTGGGGGTCGGTGGTTCGAGTCCACTCGGTCGTACCAATTTCTAGCTTAATCTAGAACACAAAATGCGTCTGTAGCTCAGCTGGTTAGAGTACTACCTTGACATGGTAGGGGTCGGTGGTTCGAGTCCACTCAGACGCACCATTATCACTTAAACATGATAATGACAGTACGACCGTAGCTCAGCTGGTTAGAGCACCACCTTGACATGGTGGGGGTCGGTGGTTCGAGTCCACTCGGTCGTACCAACTTCTTACTTAACCACTAAGAAGTACATAAATTTGGGTCCGTAGCTCAGTTGGTTAGAGTACTACCTTGACATGGTAGGGGTCGGCGATTCGAGTTCGCCCGGACCCACCAAATTCCAATAAACGCACTACCTCTTTGAGGCTCCCAAGCGTTTATTCGGGCGATTAGCTCAGTTGGGAGAGCACCTCCCTTACAAGGAGGGGGTCACTGGTTCGAGCCCGGTATCGCCCACCACATACAAAAGCCTGTTCTTCGGAACAGGCTTTTTTGCTTTCTGTTGCCTGCCCTGGCAGGGTTCGTGTTGGCATCATCTGCCATGCACCACACTCGATATGCAAGCTAAATCACTGAATGTTCTGTCTTTCATCGACTAGAATAGATATGCCCACCAGCAAATTACTCATTTAATGCGTTGTTCTTACCAAAAGGAATTAGGTTAACAATGAATCAGTTTCTAAACGTTACCACCTCACTGCTTGCTTCTACTTATCGCTGCTGGCAAGGCACCGTGGCGGACAAAACAACCGAGCAACCAGAACAAACACTTATGCTGTTTGACCAAGAGAATGATGCTGAATGTAGACAGGTTCGCGAAGCGCTGACCAAGTTGAACTTAGATATCCTGATTGTGCCCTGCCCCAAAGGCGGAAAAAACCTCGAGGCACTGAAAACCAAGTCAGGCAAAGGCGATAATATCCAGCCGCCTGTCTTTGTGGATAATAACCAGTCCAAAGCCATGCAGGGCGCGAAAGCTATCCTGAAACACCTCAACCAACATTATGGACAGGTCAACTCAGCAACCTCTTTGCTGAGCAAAGCCACTAACGAGATAAGCTCAACCCTAGCAACAACGGTTAGGTTGAACGTTGGTAGTCATGCCCTACCGTCAAATCAACCTGAACTTCCTTTGATCCTGTACAGTTTTGAGTCCAGCCCATATGCAAGGCCGGTGCGCGAAAAACTGTGTGAATTGGAACTGCCGTATATTTTGATCAACCTAGGCAAACAACAGGTATCGGATATGGGCCCGGCGACGATGCGTTGGAGCCTGAAGCCTTATCAACCATTGCCTAACACCAAGCGTGAAGCCTTCTTCAAACAACATGGCAATGTGCAAGTGCCCTTCCTGATGGATCCCAATACCCATCGTTCAATGTTTGAATCGACTGATATTGTTAATTACCTTGAACAGACTTATCAGCAATGAAAAGAGCCGTGAAGGCTGCTTCACGGCACAATTTATCCAAACATATCTATATCTTGTACGTCAAAAAGGTCACTACAGTTATCTGTTAAGTGTTTTGTAATGATGCTTTGCAGATGTCCGCCAAGGCTTCAATACTCGAAAGGCAGGTATAGTTGGGACGAAAAACGAACGCAATTCGCCGGTGGGGGCTAGGCTCATTGAGGTGAATCACTGACAATTGATCATTGGCTGCCGTTAACTGTTCTTTAGCCATCGCGGGGATCAAGGTCGTTCCCAAATCCCCCTGTACCATCTGGATCAACGTATTCAAACTAGTCGCCCCAAAACCATGGTTAGCCCGCTGTTCTGTCAATTTACACACATCGAGCGCATGATCCTTGAGGCAGTGGCCTTCTTTTAACAACATCAAACGGTTTTGGGTTACTTCATCGCTGGTGATTTCTGTTTGCCGAGAGTGCGTCTTACCTTTCAGGGTGACCCAGTAAAAATCTTCTTGCCAGAACTCTAAGCTAAGCAAGCCTTCACTGGGAAAGGGTAATGCCAATATAGCAGTATCAATTTCACCGCTCCTGACCATATCGACCAAGTGCTGGGACTGCTCTTCCACTACATTGATTTCTGCTGCTGGAAAGCGCTCATTAAGACTAGGAAAAATCCTTGGCAGCAGATATGGCGCTATTGTAGGGATCACTCCAACGCTCATCGGGAAACTCAGCGGCTCACTTCTGCTGCCAGCCAAATGCTCCAAATCCTCAATCCGCAATAAGATGTCTTTTGCCCGCTTGAGGACTTCGTGACCGATAGGTGTCACCAAAACCTGTTTATTGTTACGCTCAAAAATCTGCAGTCCGAGCTGTTTTTCCAACTCACTCAACGCAGCACTTAGCGCCGACTGACTCACGCAGCAGAGATCAGCGGCTTTCTTGAAGTGTAAGGTCCTTTCTACGGCAAGTGCATAGCTCAGTTGCTTAATAGAAATCATTGCGCCCCAAAGTCTGAATGTTTGACCAAACCAAGCGGCGCAATTCAATCATCACTCTACTAGAGAATGATATAACAGTATGAAAATACGCGGCTTAATAGAAACTTTTATAAGTATAGACAGAGGGTAGCCGCTTTACTGGTGCTGTTATTGCGCCTTTTTCAGCTTTTGTTGCTCGGCTTTGCTCTCATTCGTGTCCTTCACCATTTTCTCTTCCGCCTTGCCTTTGGGAGTAAATTCAACAACATGCTGGGTTTCGGCTGGGAAGGTCGTACCAAAGAATTTGCCGCCACGGTCGATACTCAGGTTATCGCAATAGATACTGCCTGAGACCACGCCTTTGTCTAAGATCTCGATGGCATTGGCACGGCACACCCCTTCAATCTCGCCATTAACGATGATTTTATCCGCCCAGATTTCCCCTTTGATTGAACCGCTCCGGCTGATAATCAGCCCTTTATCTAACTTCAGCGTTCCATCAATATTGCCATCAACTTGCATGTCACAACTTAGCTTGAGTTCTCCATGGATGTCACACCCCGCTGCGATGACAGTTGTAGTTGTTTGCTGACTTGCTGCTCCACTTTGTTTATTAAAGATGCCCATTGAATATTTCTCTCTTCTTCAAAAATATGTTCAAAATTGTCCAAGCTCCAATCAACGAAAGGTCGAGGATTCAACGCCCGCCCAACAAAGCGCACTTCATAATGCAGATGAGGCCCAGAAGACAAACCCGAGTTACCGGAATAGGCAATGAGATCACCTTTGTTGACAAAGTCCCCGGCTTTCACCGCAAATTTATGTAGATGGGAATAGGAAGAAGAAAAACCAAAGGTATGCTGCAGGCGCAAAAAGTTCCCCGAACCTTCCTTACTCGGGCGAATAGTTTCCACCACACCATCAGCTGGTGCGTAGACCGGCGTTCCGGTATTAACGGCAAAATCCAGCCCCCGGTGCAAACGCCGTTTACCTGTAACGGGGTGTACCCGATAACCAAATTGGGAGGACTGCCTGGCATTCTCTACCGGAGCCCCATTTGGCAAACTCTCTAGAATCGCGGTACGGACGGCAGAGTTAATCGCCGCGACATCCAAACGTTGCTCGATGGCGTCAACTTCCCCTGTAACATCAACACCCAATAGTGCTTCAAGTTCATGAAGTCGGTCCGATACACCACTTAGTCGATTTTCACGCGCATCCAGATCGGCTTCTAAATCGAATTTCAGCGACTTCAGTTCTTTGAGTTCGTCAGTCAACGTAGATGACTGCGCTTCCAATTCCATTTGTTTATATTTCGCGTCATCGGCTTCAGACTTCAGGTACACCATCCAACCTACTGCGGTTAGCGTCACCGTTACTGCGGATATTGCCAACCAACGTAAATTTCGCTGAGCCTTATTGCTCAACTGGAAGTGTTTTGATCCATGTATCGAGGAAACCGATATCGTGATTTGTTCCTTCATACTGACACTAGCTATTGATAAATCACTTAATTTATAAGCGACCAATATTCCATTTGTATTAAGCGAGACACGTCAAGCTCTAAAAATTAACATTCAAGCTGATTATTGTTAGTATGCAATTAACTGTTGTTAAAGCATTTTTGATAACCCGTTATTAACAATGCATACTGATATTTTGCTTACTAGGGACAGTAACAGATGATTTCAATCAAGGAACTATTTCAACGTAAACCTTGGATACTCTCCGCATTTATTTTGCTTGGGATCGGTCTTTGGTTATTTAGTGGCCACCAATCAACGACATCTGACACACCTGTTTCTACGACACAAAGTACTGATAATGCCACTGCCCCCCCTCTGGCTAAAGTGGTTATCGAACAGTTCACTGTCCAACCTGTTACCCGCACACTTTCCTTGTATGGGCGTACCGCACCTAACCGCAAAGCCACCCTCGGCGCAGAAGTCGCCGGTAAGGTTGAAAAGTTATTGGTGCGCAAAGGACAACATGTAAAAGCTGGCCAGCCCCTGATCCAACTCGACAAGGCTGATCGCGAACTGCAACTTGCTCGAGCCAAAGCGTTGCTTAAAGTCAGAAACCAAGAATTCAACGCCTCTAAATCATTAAAAAATAGGGGGCTTCAAGGTGAGGTGGCATTCAGCCAAGCCGAAGCAAACCTGATTGAAGCCAAAGCACAGGTAAGAGGTTTGGAGCTTGCCCTAGGTAATACCGAAATCTATGCCCCTTTCGACGGTATTATCGAGCTGCTCTATATTGAAATAGGTGACTACCTAGGTGTTGGCGACCCGATCATTTCCATTGTTGATTTAGACCCGCTGGTCATCAGCGCCGACATCAGCGAGAGGCATATCGACAAAATTTATAAAAGCCAACCTGCCGAAGTCAGCTTGGTTACAGGGTTTTCTACCACAGGTCAGCTTAGCTTCCGTGGTGCCGTCGCCAACGAATCGACCAACACCTACCCTATTGAAGTAGAAATCAGTAATCCAGAGATGAGGCTCACAGCAGGCACCAGCGCCAACCTCGACTTAATCTTAGCCACTGAGCCTGCAATAAAAATTACCCCTTCGATGCTGGCATTGGATGAAGCGGGTAACTTGGGTATCAAGACCTTGGCTAAAGACGATAAAGTCCATTTCGTGCCTATCTCTATCGTCAAGGTCGAGCCTGATGGGGTTTGGCTGGGCGGCACCGAAAAAACAGTCGATATCATCACCACGGGCCAAGGGTTTGTTAGAGATGGTGACACCGTGATTCCTGTGCGTCCTAATTCCGTTCAAGAAAATGGGAGTGAGTAATGTTTGCCATTATAGATGCAGCAATAAACCGCTCCCGCACCATGCTCACCTTGCTGGTTCTAATTTTGCTGGCAGGCATCATTACGTATCGGGTGATCCCCAAAGAATCTAACCCGGATATCACTATCCCAGTGATTTATGTTTCGGTAAACCATCAGGGTATCAGCCCGATTGATGCCGAGCGGTTATTAGTCAGGCCGTTAGAGAAAGAACTGCGCTCCATCGAAGGCGTCAAGGAAATGAGCGCTGTTGCGTCTGAAGGCCATGCCTCGGTCACGCTTGAGTTCATTGTCGGCTCTGATATCAATACCGCCCTAACCGATGTACGTGAGGCCGTTGACCTTGCCAAACCCAAGCTCCCCGAAGATGCCGATGAGCCAACCGTGCATGAGGTGACCCTCGCCAGTTATGAACCGGTATTATCACTCGTTCTCTATGGTACCGTACCCGAGCGTACCACCATCCAGATTGCCCGAGAGTTGCAAGACAAACTAGAGAGCTTCAAGCAAGTTTTGGAAGTGGATATTGCCGGTGACCGGGAAGATGTCGTCGAGGTACTCGTTGAGCCACTATTGATGGAAAGCTACGGCCTTGACCAAGAGGATGTATTCAATCTCGTCGCGCGCAATAACCGCGTTGTGGCAGCTGGTTTCGTCGATACCGGCTATGGCCGTTTCTCCGTCAAGGTTCCTTCTGTTTTCGACTCATTAAAAGATATCCTCGAGCTCCCCATCAAGGTCGATGGTAATAAAGTCGTGACCTTTAGCGATGTCGCCACCATCCGCCGAGCTTACCGCGATCCCGATAGCTTTGCCCGCCTAAACGGCGATACTGCCGTGGTGCTGGATGTCAAAAAACGGGCTGGCGAAAACATTATAGAGACCGTCAATATCGTCAAAGCCGTTGTTGAAGAAGCCCAAAAACTGGAGGAGTGGCCCGACAATCTATTAGTCGAATATACGCTCGATCAATCCGATGATGTCGAGACCATGCTCAATGACCTTCAGAACAACATTCTGTCGGCCATTATCTTAGTTGTGATAGTCATCTTAGCCATACTGGGTACCCGAACCGCTTTCTTGGTCGGCGTCTCCATTCCTGGGGCTTTCCTGACAGGCCTACTAATGCTGGCCGTTAGCGGTATAACGGTCAATATGATCGTGCTTTTTGCGCTGATTATGGCCGTCGGCATGCTGGTAGATGGCGCTATAGTTGTCACAGAATATGCCGACCGGAAAATGCAGGAAGGGACTGGCCGCAAACAAGCATACCGCGAAGCCGCCAAGCGTATGGCATGGCCAATCACCGCTTCAACAGCGACTACCCTCGCAGCGTTTGCTCCTTTGTTGTTTTGGCCAGATACCACCGGCGAGTTCATGCGTTACCTGCCCTTAACCCTTATCGCAACCTTATCCGCCTCCTTATTAATGGCGCTGTTGTTTGTTCCCGTACTCGGCAGTGTGTTGGGTAAACCGCAGTACACCACCAAGCGGGAGCAAGAACGTAAAATTGCGATGGAAAAAGGGGATTTCAGCCAAGCCAAAGGGATCACCAAGCTTTATCTTTCAACCTTGGCAGTGGCAATCAAGCACCCAATTAAGATTTTGATCGCCGCTTTCGTCTTCGCAATTGCGGTTGGCTTTGCTTACAGCAAAGCGGGTCTCGGAGTGGTGTTCTTCCCTGAAGTCGACCCACCCCACTTTACGATCAAAGCACGCTCACATGGTGACTTATCCATCTTCGAGAAAGACCAGTTGATGCAGCAAATTGAGCAACGCATCATGGGCACCGATGGAATAAAAAGTGTCTATACCCGCACAGGGGGCAGCGATGAAATCGGCCAGATCCAGCTCAACCCTATGGATTGGCAAGAAAGACGACCAATCAAAGACATCATCGCCGAGATGCGGGAGAAAACGGCTGACATTGCTGGAATCGAGCTCGAATTCAAATTCCCTCAAGCCGGTCCCCCGAGCGAGCATGATCTCATCATTGAAGTTTCAGGTAACAATACCGAAGACATGAACGATGCAGTGCGCCAAGTCAGGTACTGGCTTGAATCGCAACAGGCCTTCACCAATATCTCGGATACTGCAGATAAAGAAGGGATCGATTGGGAAATCAATATCCATCGCGATGATGCTGCCCGCTTCGGAGGCGATGCCACCTTGGTCGGCAATACTGTCCAATTCGTAACTAACGGCCTGAAGATTGGTGAGTTCCTGCCGGATGATACCGACGAAGAGGTCGACATTCTGGTTCGCTACCCCGAAGACAAAAGGGATATTGGCCGCTTTGATGAGCTCAGGGTAAAAACCCTGTACGGCATGGTTCCTATCACTAATTTTGCCAGCATTACCCCATCACCGAAGCAAGGCACGATTAACCGTCTCGATGGCAAGCGGGTCATTGAGGTCATGGCCGATATGTCGTCAGGTTTTAACCTGAGCCTGCAACTTCCTGTCATTAATGCCGCGATTGCTGAAATGCCTCTTGCCAGAGGGACACAAGTTAACGTACGCGGGCAGAATGAAGATCAGGAAAAGTCTTCTGCCTTCTTGCAAAATGCCTTCTTGGTAGCCCTTGCGGTGATGGGACTGATTTTAATCACCCAATTCAACAGCTTCTACCAAGCGCTGCTGATCTTGAGTGCAGTACTTTTCTCGACTGTCGGTGTGTTCTTGGGGCTACTCATATTCCAGCGGCCGTTTGGTATCATCATGTCCGGGATCGGGGTTATTTCACTGGCCGGTATCGTGGTGAACAACAACATCGTATTGATCGATACGTATAACCAGCTTCGCCATAGCGGAATGGACAAGGTGACGGCTATCATGCATACCGGCGCACAACGTTTGCGCCCTGTACTGCTAACCACAATCACCACAATCTTGGGCCTGCTGCCGATGGTACTTGAGATGAATATCGACCTCATCAACCGGTTGGTTGAGTTCGGGGCGCCAAGTACCCAATGGTGGTCACAACTCGCAACAGCTGTTGCTGGCGGATTGGCGTTTGCTACCTTGCTGACCCTGATATTGACCCCATGCCTGTTAATGCTGGGACGGGAGCATAAACACCGGATTGATGAGCACCAACCTAAGCCTCAACAATACGATGAAAGCCTAAACACCCCGCCCAATAAAGGCGAAAAAACTCAATTGGTTGATCCGGAAGATGTTGTAGAAAAGCAGTTAGGAAAGGTGTTTGTACCGCAGGCAAACACGCCAGCAGACATAGCATCTAGTGAAGTAGAGCGAGATAAGTAACGTCCGGACTAATCACCATAAAGCCGCCTAACTTGGCGGCTTTCTTGTTGTTAATTAAATTAGCCTAACGCCCACTTTATCACTACAGCCAACAGGCTGACTGCCAAGATCCCACCTAGGTAGAGAGCAATAAACCATAGCCATCTTTTAAAACAAGGATTAACCATTAGTGATAGCCCTCATCTTCCTTGAGTTTCCCTCTGAATACCCAGTAGGAGTATGCCGTATAGGCAATAATTAACGGCAATAAGAACACCGCCCCACTGAGCAAGAACTTCAGGCTTGTGTCCGGCGCGGCGGCATCAGCATAAGTAATAGCATGCGGCACGATGTAAGGATAAGTACTAACCCCGAACCCCAAGAATGCGAGGAAGAACAAACCCAGCACGACCAAATAGGCTTGCACTGGCTTATGCTCCATCAAGTCTTTAAACAGCAAGTAAACCAGGTATGCCGAACAGCCGGGTATCAACAAGAAGAGCAATGCTTGCGGGAATGAGAACCAACGGTCTGCAATAACCTCATTGCCAAGCGGTAGCCAGAGGCTGAGGATACCTACCATAACAACCATGATCAGTGCACAGCGTTTGGCTATCACATAGAATCGCTCATGCATCCCATGCGGCATTTTGATCAACAGCCAACAAGCGCCAAGCGTCATATACGCCGCAACAGTAACAAAACCACAGTAAATGCTAAATGGCGTGAACCAATCGAACCATCCACCGCTGTATGCCCTGTCGGTCACGGTAACGCCTTGCAAAAGGGTGCCTAAAATCATCCCTTGGGTAAACGTCGCCATTAATGAACCAATGAAAAACGAGCTATCCCAAAGAAACTGGCCGCGTTTGGTTCTGAAGCGATATTCAAATGCCACACCACGGAATATCAACCCCAACAGCATGACAATGATGGGGGCATACAGCGCAGGCATGACAACGGCATATGCCAAGGGGAAGACGGCAAACAGGCCACCGCCACCAAGTACCAGCCAGGTTTCGTTACCATCCCATACCGGTGCAATACTGTTCATCATCAAGTCACGCTCTTTGGTGGAGTCGGCAGAGATAAACAGAATACCAATCCCGAGGTCAAACCCATCGAGAATGACATAGGCGAAAACGGCAATGGCTATCAAGATGTACCATATCAATGCATAGTCCATATCTGTTCCTCACATACTCAATTTGTTCGATGTTGCCAGCGATTGTTTTTCTTCGTCTTCATCACCCACTTTAGGTACACCTGGGCTTGGTGGTAACACGTATTTTGTCGGTGGCTTGCGCATGAGGCGAAGCAAGTAGAAGAAACCAGCACCAAACACGGTGAAATACACCAGCACAAATGCAGCAAGGGAAACGCTCACGGCAGCAGCGTCAATTGGAGATATTGACTCTGAAGTGCGGAGCAAGCCATAGACAGTGAACGGTTGTCGGCCTACTTCTGTGGTGATCCAGCCACACAAGATTGCGATGAAGCCTGCCGGCCCCATTGCCACACAACAGCGGTGAAACATTTCGTTGTGGTAGAGCTGGCCTTTTTTACGCAACCACAGGCTGTAGAGACCGATAGCCAGCATCAAGAAACCGATACCAACCATGATCCTAAAGCTCCAGAACACAATAGCAACCGGCGGATGATCTTCTTCGGGAAATGCATCCAGCCCTTTTACTTCCCCGTTCCATTCATGAGTCAAAATCAGACTGCCAAGATGAGGGATCGCGATTTTGTAATCGACTTCTTTGGTTTCCTCGTTGGGCAAACCAAACAATATCAACGGCGCACCTTGCTGGGTTTCATAGTGCCCTTCCATTGCCGCCACTTTTGCCGGCTGGTGTTCAAGCGTGTTGAGACCATGCATGTCCCCAACCACGATCTGTATTGGGGTAACAATTGCCGCCATCCAAAGGGCCATTGAGAACATAGTTCTGGCAAGATGGTTGTTCTGTGACTTGAGCAAGTGAAACGCCCCTACAGCCCCAACGACAAAGGCCGTCGTCAAGAAAGCGGCGAGTACCATATGCACCAACCTGTAAGGGAAGGAAGGATTGAAAACGACTGCCCACCAGTCTTCAGGAATGAACTGTCCTAGCTCATTCATAGAATATCCCGCAGGAGTCTGCATCCAGCTATTTACCGAGAGAATCCAGAAGGCTGACATCAGAGTACCGATGGCAACGATGACGGTGGACATGAAGTGAAGTTTCTTCCCGACCCTGTTCATCCCAAAGAGCATCACGCCCAAAAAGCCCGCTTCAAGAAAAAATGCCGTGAAAACCTCATAGCCCATCAACGGCCCCAATACCGGGCCCGTTTTGTCAGAAAAGACACTCCAGTTGGTCCCGAACTGGTAACTCATCACGATACCGCTCACCACCCCCATACCGAAACTGATGGCAAATATTTTTATCCAGTATTGATAAAGCTCGATGTATTTATGCTTACCCGTCTTGAGATACAAGCCTTCAAGGACAGCTAAATAACTTGCAAGCCCTATAGTGAAAGCCGGGAAAATAATGTGAAAGGAAACAGTGAAGGCAAACTGGAATCTAGCAAGATCGACCGCGAGTTCATTCATGGTTTCTCCTTAATACCTAATCTGACGCGCTTTTTTTTGGATTAGTATTGAGATAAAAACAACACTTCCTCTACAGTGCTTTGTACGCGTTGCTTAACAGTATGGTTCATCTTGTAAAGATATGGCGAAGAGACACGAAACTAGATTTTTCGACTAGCTTGCTGAGTACCTAAGGTGAGTTATAGTTAAAGCATTGCTAATCGAATTTCCCACTCAGCCCGTAGCAATAGCAACAAATCAGCTGGCAATCCCTTGCCAGTTTTTCGTGAGGGCTAAACAATGAGTCTAAAGTCGACACTGGAAAAGTTTGAACACGCCTTTGAGCCAGGAGGCAAATACCAAAAGTGGTTTCCACTCTACGAAGCATTTGCGACATTGCTCTATACCCCCGGGCAGGTAACCAACAAGATCACCCACGTCAGGGATAGTATTGATCTGAAACGCATCATGATTATGGTGTGGTTAGCAGTTTTCCCTGCGATGTTCTGGGGGTTATACAATGTCGGTCACCAGACAATTATCGCGCTAAACAGCCTATATTCTCCCGAAGAAATCCAGCAGTTGGTCAGTGAAAACTGGCAATACTCAGCGACTCTGGCACTTGGGGGGAGCTTGGCAGAATCAGCCAGTTGGGCAAGCAAAATGCTACTCGGCGCCTTTTATTTCCTCCCCATTTACATTACCGTTTTCATTGTCGGTGGTTTCTGGGAAGTACTTTTTGCGATTATCCGCAAGCACGAGATAAATGAAGGCTTCTTCGTATCATCCATTTTGTTCGCATTGATACTGCCGCCTACCATCCCCCTGTGGCAGGCTGCGTTGGGTATCACTTTTGGTATCGTCGTTGCCAAAGAGGTTTTCGGTGGCACCGGACGGAACTTCCTCAACCCGGCCCTTGCTGGCCGTGCGTTCCTGTACTTTGCCTATCCGGCAGAAATCTCCGGTGGTATGGTCTGGACCGCCGCCGACGGATATACCGGGGCAACCGCACTTAGCCAGTGGGCTGAAAATGGCTCAACTGCTATGGTGCACAATGCTACCGGTGAAGCTATCACATGGATGGACGCCTTCGTCGGAAATATTCCGGGCTCAATTGGTGAAGTATCAACCCTGTTCCTGCTCATCGGCGGCTTAATGATTATGCTCATGGGTATCGCCTCATGGCGGATCGTCACCGGTGTCCTGGCAGGGATGATAATCACCTCAACGCTGCTTAACCTAATAGGTTCTGACACTAATCCGATGTTCTCAATGCCGTTCTGGTGGCATTTAGTCTTGGGCGGGTTTGCTTTCGGTATGTTGTTTATGGCGACAGACCCCGTGTCCGCCGCATTTACTAACAAGGGTAAATGGGCCTACGGCATCCTTATTGGGGTAATGGCGGTATTTATCAGGGTCGTTAATCCTGCTTATCCGGAAGGCATCATGCTGGCAATCTTGTTTGCCAACCTGTTTGCCCCATTGTTTGACAACTTAGTCTCGCGTGCCAACGCCAAGCGTCGACTAAGCCGTCATACCACTAGCTAGACCCAATTCTCCCCTAACTTGTTTTTTGCTTAGGGGAGCTTCTTCCTGCTGTTTTTTCAGGACTTATTCAAGCTAGGCAATCGACAAATATCATCGGTTCTTGATAGCGGACTGGTACCCCTTCTTCAATCAAGTCATCAATAACATCATCGGCCATTTCAACAAAGGCTTCACTGAGCAGATCACAAATCGCCTCCCCACCTTGGGTGATTGCCAATGCAGAGAACCAAAGCTTTAACTGGATAGAATGCTGCGCCAATGTACGGAACAAACCATCACAGTCAGTTCGGGCAATATTGATAATCAACCCACACAAACTGGCAGCAAGCCCTTGCTGGCGAAACGCCTCTTTAACGTAAATAGTATGTAGCGTAACTTCATAAAACAGCTCTGAGGATTTACGTGGGTTGCGAGGGTCTTCAAGATAACGGCTAAATGTCGCCACGGCGGCAACCTTACCGTCGGCATACACTTCCAGCGCAATATCACTCGCCTGATCAGACTGCCGGTTATGGGACGTCGCCAACTGATTATCAGCAATCACCGCCTGTACCTGATGATAGTCATCATCAAGACAATCAACCTCAGTTGTCAGTTCAGACAACGGCTTAATGATAACTTGCCAATCAGGCTTTGGCAGTGCCTGGACAAGCCCACGCATAGCCAGTTCAGCACTCGACAATAGTGCCAAATTCAAGGAGTCGGAATGGATAGATGAAGATGTGTGATGAGACGATTCCATGATCACTCCCTTTGATTTTGCAAAAACGGAGTGTATCAAAACCTATTAAAATCACGGTGATGCAATCAAACTTCTGTGAGCGGGGTTTCACTTTGTAGGCGTAGAAATCAAAAACAGGGCCAAAGGCCCTGTTATCAAATTAACTTTCGTATGAAAGCTTGGTCCCAAACTGCCCTTGCCAATCAAGCGAGAATTGATTGACCGCAGGCTGTACGGCTGGGTTTGCCAACATTTGCCCCATGACATCTGTCGGGACCGTAATTGCCCCAATACCCAGTTTCATGACTTCAGTTACCTGACGGGTATTTTTAAAGCTCGCTGCTAAAATTTTGCTCTGGCACTGGTTAGCATCAAGTAGTTGCTGCAAGTCAGCCACGATAGCAATGCCATCCGTACCCATTCCATCAATACGGTTCACGTAAGGGGCAAGGTAGTCAGCGCCTGCCATAGCAGCAAGGAAGCCCTGATAAGCACTATAAATTGCAGTGGCTAGCACTTGGATGCCCTCTGCTTTCATCTTACGGATAGCCGCTAAACCCACTTCGGTTGCAGGTACTTTCACCACAACATCATATGGCATTGCATCTAATGCCTTCGCTTCGGCCACCATTTCTTCAACCGTCGTACTTACCACTTGGGCATGAAACCTTGCATTAGGACCAAGGATTTCTGCCGCACCAGCCAACACTTCATTCAGCCCTTTCCCTTCTTTAGCGAGAATCGACGGGTTTGTCGTGATGCCCCGTAACGGTAGGCAATGGCTAAAGCGTTTAATTTCAGCAAGATCCGCAGTGTCCAAGTAATACTCAATCATGGTGTCATCCTCAATGTGTTTCGTTGGGCACACTATAACGCTGCTAAGCCGAATAAAATTTGATCGCAATCAAATTAAATTTTATTCGAAAGTTATATTGTTTCGAATAACGAAAGACGCAAATCCTAAAATTCGAAAATGCCAACACCAATGAGCAGGCTATTTCTGCAGTTTGAATTGCGTATCGAGTGAGTACGAATGAGGTATCCATGCACTTTAATATTCAGCATTTTTCAACCCATGATGGCGACGGGATCAGAACGATCCTTTTCCTGAAGGGATGCAGTCTGGCGTGCCCATGGTGCCAGAACCCGGAAAGCCGCAGCGAAAAGCTCTCCCTGCTATTTGATGAACGCCTGTGCCTTGCTGATTGCGATCAATGTATCCAGCAAGCATCAGCTAACCCGAAAGGCGACAGCAATATTATTTTCCGAGATTCAGACAATAGGATTCAGATCCAGCGTGATCAGCTGAGCCAACAGACGATCGAGGCTCTTCGTGGTGTTTGCCCAAGCCAAGCCCTTAGCGTGGTTGGTGAAGAATCCGATATAGAGCAACTATGCCAGCAACTGCTCAGGGATAAACCCTTCTATGAACAAAGCAAAGGTGGCGTCACATTCTCTGGCGGGGAGCCATTGATGCAAGCTGGACTGGTTAGTGACATTGCCAAAAGGCTGCAGCAGGAAGGGGTCAACACCGCGATCGAAACCTGCCTTCATGTCCCTTGGAAACATGTTGAACAAGCCCTGCCATTTATTGATTGCTGGCTGGCCGATCTCAAACATACCGATAGCGAGATTTTCAAAACATGGGCCCATGGATCACTGAGCCGAATCCACAAAAACCTTATTCAACTCGGAGAACGTGCCAAGCGCATGATCATTCGAGTACCAGTAGTACCTGGATTCAATGATAGCGATGACCAACTTCGCAACATTATCGATTTTGCTGCCCAGTTAGATAGCTGTGAGGCTGTGCACCTGCTGCCTTACCACACACTGGGTATTAACAAATATAACCTGCTGGATATGCCTTACCTGTGTGCAAACCAGCCATTGAACAACCCTAAACTGCTTGAACGGGCCAAAGCCTACGGCGAATCCCACCCGCTCAAACCAATGACGATTACGATTAGAGGTTAACCATGAGACTCAATACCTTACCTGAACGCATCCAAGCCCATAAACATGCGCTAATCAACATTGTAACGCCGCCTATCTGTACCGAGCGTGCCGAGGCCTATACCCGCGCTTACCAAGACAACGAAGACAAACCGGTTGTTGTCCAACGCGCATTAGCACTGGCTGAACATTTGAGAACACGTAGTATCTGGATCAAACACGATGAACTGATCATTGGTAACCAAGCCAGCAAGGTGCGTGCGGCGCCTATCTTTCCTGAATATACTGTTCGCTGGCTTGAAGCAGAAATCGATGATCTTGCCGATCGCCCAGGTGCCGGTTTCGCCGTAACCGAAAAAGACAAACAAGCTATCCACGGTTTAACGCCATATTGGCGCGGCAAAACCGTTCAGGATCGCTGCTATGGCCTGTTCACGGAAGAACAAGAAGCCATCCTCGCCTCAACCATGATCAAGGCTGAAGGCAACATGACTTCGGGTGATGCCCACCTAGCCGTAGATAACGAGAAACTGCTGAATATTGGTTTAGGCGGCCTATTGGAGGAGACCCGCCATCACCGCAGCCAACTCGATCTCTCTCGTTGGGAAGATCTGAAAAAAGATCAATTCCTAAAGTCCGTCGAAATCGTACTGGCTGCTATCCAAGAGCATATTCACAAATACGCTGACTTGGCCGAAACCATGTCGAAGGAAGATCCTCGCCAGCAACGCCGTGATGAGCTATTGACGATTGCCAACAACTGCCGCCATATCGCCAGCAATCCGCCACGTAGCTTCTGGCAAGCACTGCAACTTTGTTATTTCGTCCAATTGATGCTTCAAATCGAATCAAACGGTCACTCGGTATCATTTGGTCGCATGGACCAATACCTGCATCCTTTCTATGCCAAGGATGTTGAGCAGGAAGGTCAAATCAGCCGTGATTTTGCTATGGAGCTTCTGCAAAGTTGCTGGTTGAAACTGCTAGAAGTTAACAAGATCCGCTCAGGCAGCCACTCAAAGGCGTCTGCAGGCAGCCCGTTGTACCAGAACGTAACTATTGGCGGGCAGAAGCTTAATGACCAAGGCGAACCGGAAGATGCCGTTAACTCCCTATCTTTGGCAATCCTAGAAACCTGTGGCCAACTGCGCTCTACCCAGCCGAACCTCAGCGTGCGCTATCATGAAGGGCTCGATCAATCCTTCCTGATGGATTGTATCGAAGTCATCAAATGCGGTTTCGGTATGCCAGCTTTCAATAATGATGAAATCGTTATTCCAGAGTTCATCAAGCTCGGTGTTGAACGCGAAGACGCGTATAACTATTCCGCTATCGGTTGTATTGAAACAGCCGTACCGGGCAAATGGGGTTACCGCTGTACCGGCATGAGCTTTATGAATTTCGCCCGTATCATGCTGGCAGCACTTGATGGCGGCCGTGATGCGACAACCGGTCAAACCTTCCTGCCACACGAGAAAAGCTTAGCCAAAGGCAATTTCAGCAGTTTCGACGATATCATGCAGGCGTGGCGGGATCAGGTCACCTATTACACCCGCAAATCTATCGAGATTGACTGTATTGTCGACTCCGTGCTTGAACAACAAGCGCAAGATATTTTCTGCTCATCACTGGTTGATAGCTGCCTTGAGCGCGGTAAAACCGTTAAAGAAGGTGGTGCCAAGTATGACTGGGTATCTGGCCTACAAGTGGGCATTGCCAACCTGGGTAACAGCTTGGCGGCTATCAAGCATATGGTGTTTGATAGCCCGCAAATCAGCCAGCCTGAACTTGCTGAAGCTCTGGCCTCTGACTTTACCGGCAGCGAGGGCGAACAACTTCGCTTGCGCCTTCAAAACTTCGCGCCGAAGTTTGGTAACGATGACGATATGGTCGACAACATGCTGGTCGAAGCCTACCAAGCATATATTGATGCCTTGTCAGGTTTCAAAAACACCCGCCATGGTCGAGGGCCTATCGGTGGTGGTTACTATGCCGGAACGTCAAGCATCTCTGCCAACGTCCCCTTTGGTGCTGCGACCATGGCAACACCGGATGGCCGTCGTGCCAAAACCCCGCTCGCAGAAGGCTCGAGCCCATCGTCAGGTACTGATGTCAAAGGCCCTACCGCAGTCTACAACTCACTCGGTAAACTGAAGACTGACAAAATCCTTGGCGGTGTGTTGCTTAACCAGAAATTAAGCCCTGCTTCAGTGGATTCTGAGAGTGACAAGATCAAACTGAGTATGCTGCTGCGTACTTTCTTCAACCATCACAAGGGCTGGCATGTGCAATATAACATTGTCTCCCGTGATACTTTGCTAGCCGCGAAAGAGAACCCAGACCAATACCGAGATTTGGTGGTTAGGGTCGCTGGCTATTCAGCGTTCTTTACTGCGCTGTCTCCTGAAGCACAGGATGACATTATCGCAAGGACAGAACATAACCTGTAAATCATCCGCAACAACCATAGCCCGCCCCTGTGCGGGCTTTGGTCCAACTTGTCCCCCTGACCATGACAATACCAGCAAAAAACGGTAAACTTTCATTAGAAACTGAATCGAAATAGCAATCCGAAAGCTTTATATTCCAATAAGCGAAAAATTATTCCTCAACATTTTCGGGATTGCTAACAAGGACATTGAAAGCCTCATGAACCCACGCCACAGTGAAATCCTGCAACTCGTTAACCAAAACAGAAGAGTCTTAGTCGCCGAGTTATCAAGCCATACTGGCGTATCGGAAGTAACGATACGTCAAGATCTGACCCAGTTAGAAAAACAGGGCTATTTGAAACGCGTACATGGCGGAGCCACTGCACTGCAAAGCGATGATATGAATGACAGGCTGAATGTGCGGTTTGATATCAAGCAGCAGCTTGCCCAGCGCGCCGCTGAGCTAGTTCAACCGGGCGAAACAGTCATGATTGAAGGTGGCAGCGCCAACGCCCTGCTGGCCCGTGAGTTAGCCAACCGTGGTGATGTCACGATTATCACACCCAGCGCCTATATTGCCGGTATGATCCGCGAGAGCAAATGCGATGTGATTTTGCTTGGTGGTATTTATCAACCACAGGGTGAAAGCCTAGTTGGGCCGCTTACCCGATTGTGTATTGAGCACACCCACTTCAGCACAGCTTTCCTTGGTATTGACGGTTTCCACCCAGATACCGGCTTTACCAGCCGGGATATGATGCGGGCTGATGTCGCCAATGCCATCCTCAACAAAAACCAACGTAATATCGTGCTGACCGATGCTAGTAAGTTTGGCCAGATTTTCTCTACCAGCATAGGTAGGCTCGACCAATTCTCGGTACTTGTTACCAATAAAGGCATTGATGAAAGTGACTTAGCCCTGCTGCACAAACATCATGTTGCTGTTGAACTGGTTGATAACTGATAACTAGTTTCTAACTTATAGTTATTGCGCCCTGATGCCTTCACTTGGTAAAGGGCCCTATCCGCTTTTAGCAACAAAGATACCCACTCTTGGCAGAGTTGCGTAGCGCTTTTGGTAAAGATCGCGCCCATCGAAACGGTTACCGAGTAATCTCCGCAACTTAGCGAAAAGTCTGCGGCAGAAATTTGCTGTTTGATTCGCTGAAGGACGCGCTCGCTCTCGCTTTCTCGGCACGATACGATCATGATGAACTCTTCACCACCCCATCGAACCACGACGTCCCGTTGGCGCACTACCGCTTTGAGGCGCTTGGCCATTTCCACCAGCACCTCATCACCGACGTTATGGCCATAGTCATCATTGAATTTCTTGAAGTGGTCAATATCAATCACCACAACCAAACCACCATGGCGGTAGTCAATAGCAGGCATATTTTTCAGCCAACGCTCAAGAAAACGACGGTTATGTAGCGTCGTCAGCGGATCCTTGTTTGATTGCGTCTCAAGCTGTGCATTGGATTGCTCAAGCACCTGCTTATCTTTATTGAGCATGGAATAACGGCGATATAACCAGTACAACAAGATGATAATCAGTGCTGTACCGAGTTTTAGCATGTTTTCGCTGGCTTTTCTCTCGGCTAACCTTGATGAGGTCAGTGCATTTTCTGCCTTGAGCAACTGGATTTCTTTCTCTTTAACATGCGTGTCATAGCGTTCTTGCATGTCAAACAACTCTTTCCTGCGGATATCAAACAGGTAGCTTCGCCCTAACTCAGAATACTTCTTGTAGTAATGCAAGGCTTGCTGATAGTCATCCCCACTTTCATAAATCTTTGCCAACAACTCATAGACATAGATCATTCGGTGTTGGATTCGGTTCGACTCGTAGACCGACAAAGCCAGTTTGGCATAGTAGAGGGCCTGCTCAGTTCTTTCTGAAGAGTAAAACGCTTCTGACAAACTCTCATGACAATTTGCTACCGAAATGCCGTTTTTACCGCCATGCCTTCTTGCCATAGCCAAGCATTGTTCAGCCGCCGTCATTGCAGCAGGCTCATCGCCATGATCCAAGTAGTATGCTGACAAGTTAATCAATGCAATCGTTTTTATACGCACCGAACGGGTTTTGGCCGATAGCTTCAACGCCTTATCAACATGAAACTTTCTTTGCCGTTCGTTACCAAGGTATTTGTCTATGACCCCCGCATTGATATGCAGGATGGATTCGATATAGGCATTATTGATCCCACTGCGGCCATACCATTCAAAAGCACGCTGGCTGTAGTGTGAGGCAGTCTCCCACTCTTCCATATTGATATACACCGAGGCGATATTGGAGAGCAGCCTTGCCAACTGCTGGTTATCGGACCGGGAAGAGAAGATCTCGTAAGCCTCTTGGTATCTATCCAAGGCATCATTGTAATTGGAACGCTCGACATCAATGTTGGCTAGCCATTTCAAACTCCTCGCCAACAACAGCTGGTAGCCGAGGTGTTCAGCGTTCAGTTTTACCGATTCTAACTTTACTTGTGCCAAGGCATATTCACGCTGATCCATCAACGTCAAAGCATCGAGGAACGTGACCTCAGCTTCCATCCAGGCTTCACCTGATTGCTGGGCGACTTTTTCCAATTGGTCGATGAAAAAAACGATATCAATATCAGCTAGATCTTCAGCCTGCTCAATGTTGTAACGCCCTAGCCAATACAACGCTTGTTCATTGTAGCTAGCCCCATCCTCTATTCGCTGTTTCAAATACACGTTTTGCTTGTTAGCCAGCGAAGGGTTATCCCACGATAAGTTGTAGTACTTGAGAAAGGGGTTGTCGGCACTGTCTACTTTGCTGGTTAGATAGCACTGGAGTGCAGATTTTTTACCCGCAGCCAGAGCCATAGGCGAAATAAAACCGCACAAAAAAATGAAGAATAACCCTAAAGTTATCGCTCTAAGAGGAAAAGGTATATGCATAGAATGACAAGCAGTGAAAATCAACGTCTTCCATAATCATGTTCCATCGAACAGTATTTTTAACAAAATTTAAGTTAGAAATACAGCAAACTTATGCAACTATCAAAATCCGATTGTAAAGTGGGTTATGCATCGGTGGCATCTGCACCTTCCTGCAGGGTGATGACAAGGCATAACGCACGCTTTCATGTGATCTTATTAACATTTTTCACTTTCTGTTGTCGAAAATAACTATTCGCTTTTTTTGCTAAGCTATATCAC
>NZ_JACSOF010000040.1:0-44874 GCF_014349205.1 Photobacterium sp. BZF1 | reverse complement strand
TCTAACAGTCATTCCGATGGTGGGGTATCGGAACGGCCAAGTCAGGATCCTGATCGAAGATATCATTCTAACAGTCATTCCGATGGTGGGGTATCGGAACCTCGCTGCTCGACGGGATGGAGTATGACCCATTCTAACAGTCATTCCTATGTAGCATCTCGCCAGTGAGATTACGTGGCCTAATCGTGGCTATTGAGCATAGCCATACTCATAGCAGATTAACTGTAGTGGATGAGTAAATTTGGCCACCAGATTAGAGGTTTGCAATACCCTCGGTAATCCGTGTACTGCTAGTTTAGGTGAAGCACTGAAAACATTTTGTCCAATGACATGTGCAACTGAAGGGCATTACAGTGAAAGCATCTACTAGCCTAATATTAAGGTTATAGGACGATTCCAGTTTTATCTCTACTTCCCTTTATATCTGTATGGATATAGCTGTGTTGTATTTAGGACTGTTCAAAAATATCGAGTGTTCATTTTTTTTGAACAGTATGATTTATTGAACACAGATCTGATGACGTTGGTTATGCAAAAATTATGAGCGCGGAGTGGTATCTCATTTGATGTATCGAAAGGGACTCTCTTTGCGTGGGACTGTTAGATTTAATGCTCTAAAACATTTATGTCCAGAGGTGTGTTACAGCAATGCATGTAACACACCTTATCAACCTGTTGATGCTGCCAGGTAAGGTGAATCTTTTGCGAATACGTTTTAGTTGCAAATACGAAATCCATCTAGATGTACAAGAATGGTTCGAAGCAGCACTCTTCCATCATTTTGTCAGTTTTATATTGATTAATGCTAATCCCATAGACCAATACCAGCAGGCGCTACATAACGATGCTCTTCTCGCAGCCTGCAACCGTTAATGAAGACAATTATGTCATTTAGGTTATATCGCTTAAGACTCCCAACTTGGTAGGTAGGGCAAAAGAACACCCTAGAGCTAACTAGTTCATCAAACTCCTCTTTAGTTATATCAAGCATGCGAGCAACGGTTTCTCCAGAAACGAGCTTAAGCTCTTCTTGCGTTTGGTGCTGGTTGTTTTCCATGTGTTTTACCTCAGTAGTAACGTTTACTTCACTATATCTCTTGCTCGGTATGTTCGAAGGTTGGCATGTCGGGGAAAATCTGAATGGAGTATGAGTAGGGACTCATTAGTTAATTTAGGGTGATTATATAGTGCGCTGTACTATTTACATTGATTGTGTAGTCTCCTTTATAAAGGAAAGTTCAAAGCGAATTTCAGCCTGAATGTCCTAAAATCTTTCCGAATATTTTTTTGTCCTATCCCATAAGTAATTGAGTTTATTGAGGTGAAAAAAGGGGTTTTATTCGGAAAATTCGGCTTAAGCTACTGATTATTAAAGATACAACAAGGGATTTAAAATCCCTCGGCGTTCGCGCTGTGCCGGTTCAAGTCCGGCCCGGGGCACCATCTATAGGAAAGCCCGCAAGCATTAGCTTGCGGGCTTTTTTGTTTTTCATACAAGACTAATTACAAGTTCAACTTACAACTAACCCAACTTCCACCTTTAGTGTGTGACTCGACCGTAGCATCTGAGAATTTCACCCCAGCAGCTCCAGCTTCAACCAGTGGGAACAACAGCCAATCAGAAGGTGCTTCAATGCCGTCTCTACGGGCTGCAACAGCGAGCGCAAACTCGGTATATAGGTTTGCCCAAGCCTCGATAACGCCTTCGGTAAAACCGCGGGCTAGACGCGTAGTTCGCTCGACGGATGGGAAGAGTTCCCCGCCCTGACCACGTGTTAGTACACGATCGGCTTCACCGTGGACACTGAACTTAAGCTGTTCCGGAAATTCCATATCCCATTCAATGCCGCCTTCGTCTCCGTATACACGAAGTCTAAGCCCCCCACGGTTACCTGATGCCAGCCGAGTTGCCATTAAGGTACCCGGAATTGAGTGATTGTATTTGGTCATCATCATCACTGTATCTTCCAGGGCTTTTGGGGCACCACAAACATGCATTTGGGCCAAGATATCGGTCATTGGCAAGCCGGTAACAAAGGTCGCCAAGTTCTGGGCATGGGTGCCGATATCACCGGTACAACTGGTGGAACCTGACTTTTTCGGATCAAGCCGCCATTTAACATGCTCGGCCTCGTTGATACTTTCGTTCATCATCCAGTCTTGCATGAATTCAACATGGATCTGGTTGATATTGCCGATATCACCACGGGCAATCATGGCTTTTGCCTGGCGTACCATTGGGAAGGAGGTGTTGACGAACGAGACACCGAAAACCAGCCCTGTTTCTTTGGCAAGGTGGATCAAATCAATGGCTTCATCTAGTTCATTGGTTAAAGGCTTATCACACAGTACATCGATACCTTGTTCCAAGAAGGCTTTTGCTGCTTCATAATGGAGGTGGTTCGGAGTGGTGATCATCACTGCATCAACCCCATCTTCCCGCGAAGCTTCTGCTTTGGCCATTTCCTCAAAGGAGGTATAGCAGCGATCTTCCGGTAAATACCACTGTGCCCCTTTGGCTTTAGCCTTGGCTGGATCGGAAGAGAGTGCACCAGCCGTGACCTCCCAGTAGTTGCTAAGTCGTGCAGCAGCAGATTGGGTTACTGAAATACGCCCGCCGCCAACAATCCCCAGTCGGAGGCGACGAGACAAACGCGGGTAAGGACCGGCAAAAGTTAAGTCGCCTGGAAGTAATTTTTCCTTCATGCTGTCACTTCCTTATTGGGTTGCCAGTAATGCTTGTTGAGCCTCGGTTAGCTGAGACGGTGACATCTCCATCTCTATAGCCATAAATACCCCCTGGGTGATGGTCTCGTATTGGTGCCACGGGTAGCTGCCACTTTCATCGTACATCGGTTTGTGGCTAGCACCTGGGGCAAGTGTGTCTTCCAAATACAAGGTCTTGATATCTTTTTCAAAGCACTGTTGCATTTTGCCATAACCGACGATTTGGGTGTGGATTTCCTTGAGGTTATTGAAACCGACATGAGTCTGGTGCAAACCAACTTGCAGTGGTACTCGACCAGCAAAGTACATGCTGAATTTGATGTTGCCGAGCGTGTCTTTCGGTGACATCCAGAAAGGTACCCCTTTAAGGCGTTCTTCCCCGCGGACATCGTAAGCTAGCGCCCATGTTTGCTTGATATTTTCAAACAGCTTGGCTTCATTAGGGTGCGCATCGAAGCCTTCGATTAGCACGATTCGTTCGATATTTTGTAGCTCGATGTTGTTGATAATCTTTGACTCGTAAAAGGCGATACTCTGCGTATTGGCCTTTATGGGCGTATCAGACAGGTTCAGTAAGATACTGTTGTTGCTCACCCTATACAGGGCTTCATTTTCAATTAAGGTCGCTTTGAAAAAAGGGGCGCAGAATTCCAGTGATTGAATGCTCATTAAAGTAGCTCCATGTAATTGCCCAACGAGTCCGGTTTGTTTTTTTTGGGCATAATCCTAGAAATAGATAAACTAATCAAAGTATTAAGCCGTTAAAGCACGGCATCAGTTTGTTGCTCCGCAGAGTGAACTACGGTTTCACTGTCTGGGAAGTTAACGGGCAGTGCCGCAGGGATAGCACACTCTGTAGTTAACTGCTGGTGGTGACCGGTTTTTGCTGAAAGCATGATTCCCTCCATCACTTCGCAAACATGCAGTGCCATTTCTCCACTGGCGCGAACAGGACGCTGATCCCTAGCTGCATACGCGAGATCGATCAAGCCTAGGCCACGTGAATCCTTCGAGAAGTTATGTTGGTTTTTCGCGACGGTCCAATTGTCCAGGCCTTGCTGACGGGGGCGGTAATTCCAGCGGGCGTTGTCACGGGTGCGGTATAGGACGTCGCCCCCGAAAATATTGGTTCCATCGGTAGGATCAGGATCGGCAATGCAAATCGTACCTTTGGTGCCATAGATCTCCAGCCTTGGTAACTCGGAGTCCCAAATATCAAAACTGGTTAGCATCATCGCTGAGACACCGCTTTTGAACTCTAGTAGGCTGGAAATATGGGTATCGACTTCGACATCGATGAGTTCACCAGCACGAGGTTGGGACTCAATCAAACGATGGTTAAATGATTTCTTAGCCATACCCGCACATTGTTTGATAGGGCCTAACAGCGAGATCAAAGCAGTCAGATAATATGGACCAAGATCAAATAGCGGCCCACCGCCCGGCTTATAATAGAAATCAGGGTTTGGGTGATGGCGTTCTACACCATGAGTGCCAACAAACGCCGTTGCACCAATAGGTTCACCGATAATGCCGTCATCCAGTAGCTTTTTACAGGTTTGGATCCGGCTACCCAAGAATGTATCAGGGGCGTTACCGACCAGGACATTGTTTTGCTTGGCAACCGCGAGGATTTCCTTGCCTTGCTCTAAGTCGGTAACAAAGGGCTTTTCAGAATAAACATGCTTACCCGCTTTCACCGCCGCCAGAGAGATATCCCCGTGGACAGCTGGGATGGTTAGGTTGAGGACTGCATCAATGCTGGGATCATTAATGACTTCATCTGGCGTACAGAACTTCGCAATATTGTATTTTTCCGCCTTGGCCTTTGATTCACTTAAATCTAAACTGGCACAAGCAACAATATCGACAATATCAAACTTCTGGCAGGTTTTAAGGTAGATGTCGCTGATAACACCGCAACCAATTAACCCTATGCGTAGTGGTTCCATTTTTTTCTCTTATTTATTGGATGTGATAAGTTATCGGATTGATAAGAGTTCTATTCAATCCGATCATAAGTAATTGTGTTTTTAGTTAAACTGGTTTGAATTGGACTAATTAAATATTAGTGCTGGCATTTTTTACTGACTCTTGTGCTTGGTTAATCCATTTAGGATCAATCTTGGTTGAAAGCCAAGTTAGCATCTTGGGTTGAGAGGCATTTCTAAATGCATTCAACTCTTCAGAATTAAGCGCACGTACATTCATGCCTTCTTTAATAATAGTTTCTAGTCCTTGAGCAGAGTTAATTTGCTGAATCGCGCGTCCTACCGTACCGGCTATTTTTGCTGAGCGGTCAATGATCTCGCGGTCGGCTTGGTTTAATGAACTGTAGAAATTGTCATTAATTACTAAGAAGTCTGCACTGTAAACATGGCCGTCCAAGGTAATATATTTTTGCAGTTCGTAGAGTTTTTTCTCAACAATCACACTGACAGGGTTTTCCTGGCCGTCAATCACGCCAGTGGTCAGGGCTGCTGGCAGTTCAGGCGCCGCAATCGGAGTTGCCATGGCATCCAATACTTTCATAAATTCGATGAAAGTTTGGTTAGGCATAACGCGCATTTTCATGCCTTTGAGATCTTCAGGCTTTGCAATCTCTTTTTTCGAATTGGTAAAGTGGCGGAATCCCGTCTCTCCATAAGCTAATGTTTTTAATCCTGTTTCAACTCGGCAGTGCTCACTCAGGTTTTGACCGAATTCACCATCAAGTACTTCCCAAGCCACTGGTGATGAAGGGAATAAGTAAGGGATCTCTATAATCGCAGCTTCTGGGCAAACTTTTGAAAATGCACCCGATACAATGGTCATGCTCAACATACCTTCTTGTACGGATTGTAATAATTCGGTTTCACCACCGAGTTGCCCGGCAGGAAAAATATCAACCTGGATGCGGCCCCCTGATTCGGCCTCGACTAGGTTTTTGAACACCTGGGTCGCAGCACCTTTTTTAGATACAGTCCATTCTTGTGAATCGACATGACCGATATTTATTTTGATATTTGATGCAGCAACGTGTGGGGTGATAAGTAGGGAAGAAAGTAGGACAATTGATTTAGCAAACTTCATAGGTTGTTCCTGTTATTTACGTTATTGGTAAAAGACTGATCACAACTTAAGATCAAATTTATTATTAACATTTTATTTACAGGGGATAGGTTAGACGTGCTTTTGTATGATGAGAAATAAAATAATTGCAAAGGGTATTAGAATAATATATTGTTGACTTTTATATGCTACTTTAAATAAATAATAATGCCGGTAAAATTGTGATGATGGTTTGATTTTTATAGTAACTAAAAATAAATTTTCACATGATGACTAGTATCAAACCGTATTTTTCAAAGAAAATTTTTAGGGTGTTTAATAAATAAAAAAGCTACTGGCAACAGTAGCTTTTATAACGAGGAAGGTGAAGGCTTAAACTAGAGTTGCTGCTCTTGGATGAGCATTGTACCCGCACCGGTATTTGAGATCGGGTAGTGGTAATTGCTATGTAACACCTCAAGGTTGTTGGATAGTGCACCTCGCATACCTAACCAGAGGATCAGTTCAGGGCCTTGTGATCCGGCTTCAATTATTAGATCGCGGATGCTGAGTTTTGTCAAAGCTTCAGGCTCGCTGATGATCTTGTCCATGCAGTAGCGGTCGAACTCGGTATTAATAAAGCCAGCACGCTCGCCATCAAGTTGGTGGGATAAACCACCAGTACCCAGAATTACCACCTTCAGATCTTTATCGAAAGAGCGGATCGCATCACCGAGTGCCTTGCCCATATCAAAGCACCGCTTTGGGGATGGCATCGGGTGCTGCTCGACGTTGATGCAGACCGGGATCACTTTCATATGGCCATAGCTGTTGTTTGGCCACATTAGCTGCATCGGTACGGTAAGGCCGTGGTCGACTTTCATTTCCTGGCAGATAGTAATATCGAATTCGTTTTCAACCAGTTGATTACAGATATGCCATGACAACTCAGGTGCACCCTTAATAGGCGGGATAGTGTTGATGCCCCAGCCTTCGTCGGCATTATGGTATTCCTCGGCAGCGCCAATCGCGAAGGTTGGTTTCTTATCGAGGAAAAACTCAAGGCCATGGTCGTTGTAGAACACAATGGCGACATCCGGTTGCTCTTCATCAAGCCAAGCATGGATAGGTGGGTAGGCGTCAAAGAAAGGCTTCCAGTAAGGGGTCTGCTGCGAACCCTCAGCGATAGCTTTGCCGATTAGCGGAATATGTGATGTGGTGATACCACCGATGATCTTGGCCATGGCTTAGCTCCCTGGATTATGCAGTTTTTGGTTGAATTCTTCTAGTGTGACGCCGGTTTGGATGGCTCCGATGTCCTGCATGTTTAGCCCCAACATGCCAACAAACTTGGCGAGATAATAGATGCTACCGCCTTCTTCGATTAGCTTGAGTACGTCGCGATCGGCAATGGCTTGTTTTTGTGCCTCGGTGAGGTTGAATTTATCGCAGTAGGCCATCTCATCAGCGGAAAAGGCAGCTCTGCCCTCGGCATTGTTAAGCGAGAAACACATTTTGTTTAGGCCATAGCCTTTTCGGGCCATGGTGCCGTCGAATAGGGTTGTGCCTTCAATGGCATTTGGGTTATCGAGATAAGACATGTGCTCTCCCTAGGCTTGCTGCCAGTAAAGTTTATCGGGGTTTGTGACCAATAGTGCCTGCTGTAGGGCAGGGGTTGGCGCAATTTGCGGGATCACATCAACCAATTGCCCGTCATCCGGGGTGTGCGATTTCATGTTCGGATGAGGCCAGTCAGTACCCCATAGCACTCGTTCGGGGAAGCGCTCTACCAAGTACTTGGCAAACGGTACCACATCGCTGTAATCCGGCGGGGTTTGGGTCAGCCTTTCTGGGCAGCTGACTTTAGTCCAGAAGTGCGGGTTACGCTCCATTAGGTTAACGAAGGCTTGGAATTCAGGTCCGTTTACAGGCTTGCTGACATCGGGGCGACCCATGTGGTCAATAACGATAGTTGTATCCAGCTCTTCGAGGAAAGGGGCGATATCTTCAAGATCTTGGGCTTCGAAATACACTACGATATGCCAGCCAAATGGGCGTATTTTTGCTGCAATGTTTTTGAATACCGTCTTCGGAGTGGTATCAACTAGGCGTTTGACAAAGTTGAAGCGCACGCCTCGCACGCCAGCTTGGTGCATGGCGAGAAGCTCTTCTTCAGTGATGGATTCATCGACAACGGCAACGCCACGGGCAAGATCTCCGGCTGCGTGTAGGGCATCGATCAGAGCAGCATTGTCGGTGCCATGACACGAGGCTTGGACAATCACGTTGCGGCTAAAGCCTAGGTGATCGCGCAGGGCAAACAGCTGATCCTTACTGGCATCACACGGGGTGTATTTGCGCTTTGGAGAATAAGGGAACTGGGCGGCAGGACCAAAGACATGGCAGTGGGCATCTACAGCACCGGCCGGAACCTTAAACGCCGGGGTACTAGGGTTTGGGTGGAAAGGGAGGTAATCAGCGTCCATGTTTATTCCTTTTCGTTTTTTTAAAATTGGTTTGCGACGAATACGTTGCCATCGAACAGTTTTCTTGCGGTTCGTAATATTGCAGCGCTCTCGTCACCATCGCTGCGATTGACTATGACGGTAAGTGCGCCGGTCGGGTGTTCGATGTCCAATGTCATCGTGTTACCAGGTTCAACACTGGCGAGCTCAAAGGCCGGAGATTCTGGTAGTAAGCAGGCGGATGCCACACTCACGGCGCCCAGCACCCCTATAGAGGCGTGACAGCGGTGAGGGATAAATGTTCGGGTCGATATAGCCCCACCATTTTGCGCAGGGCTAACCAATGACATCTTCGGGACGGATTTGCTACTTACATCGCCAAGGTTCATCATCGGACCGGCTTGCAGCCTTATAGACTCCAACTGTGCTTTGAGATCGCTGTTGCTGTCTAATTCATCACGGGTTTCACCACCGCTGATACCAACATCTTCTGCTCGAATGACGACAACAGGCATTCCATTGTCGATGAGCGTGGCAGCAACCCCATCGATGTTATCGAACTGGCGCCCGGTCGGTAATAAAGCACCGCAGCTAGAGCCCGCTGTATCCCTGAAAGTCACTGCAATTGGTGCAGCCGTTCCTGGGACACCATCAATAGCCGCGCTTCCTTGGTAACTTACGGCGCAATTTGGCGTAGGCACTCGGCACTCGGCAATTTGACCGGTATTTTCCATATATACCGTGACAGAGGTTTCCCCGTCTTGGGCATTGACTAAACCACGTTCGATGGCAAACGGGGCGACGCCGGCAAGGATATTGCCGCAATTCTGTCCGTCACTTACCACAGGCTTATCGACAAACACTTGTAGGAACAAGTAATCAACGTCTACACCTTCACGACTTGAGGGGGAGACGATGGCAACCTTGGAGGTAAGGGGATCTGCGCCTCCCATACCATCAATCTGACGAGGATCTGGTGAGCCCATCACCCCAAGTAAAAAGTCATCACGGAGCTTTGGGTTGCTCGGTAAATCACTAGCCAGGAAGTAGGCACCTTTTGATGTCCCTCCCCGCATCCACATGCAGCGAACAGAGGTTTGATCAAACATACTTCAGACCTTTTTCAGCTAAACGACCACGCATGTTGTAGATATCTAGGCCCAATTCACCGTTTGCCAAACGGATGCGCTTTTCTTCTTCCTTCGCCATTCGTGCACGAGCCAGGGAAAGTACTTGTTCGGCTTCATCACGGCGCACGACACAAACGCCGTCATCGTCAGCGACAATGACATCACCCGGATTGATGAGCTCATCGGCACACACCATAGGAACATTGACAGAGCCAAGAGTCTCTTTGATGGTGCCCTGGCTAAAGACATGTTTCGACCATACAGGGAAATTCATTTTCTTCAGGTCACGCACATCACGAACACCGCCTTCAATGACTAAGCCGACCACGCCGCGGGCTTGTGCTGAAGTTGCTAATAAGTCGCCAAAAAAGCCAAAATTCGATGGGGAGGTAGGGGCGAAAACAAGAATATCGCCTTCACGGGCCTGTTCTATAGCAACATGCATCATCCAGTTGTCACCCGCTGCGCCTGAGATTGTCAAGGCCGAGCCGGCAACGGCAACATCAGCGTAAATTGGACGCATGTAGTCGGCCAGCAACCCACGACGTCCTTGCGCTTCATGGACCGTAGCGACTCCGCACTCAGCCAGTCCGGCGATGATTTCAGGGTTAACTCGTTCAATGTTTTGCACCACGACGTTGTTGTTCATAGTGGGGTTCCCTTTTCCTATCCTTGAAAAAATGTATCCAATTGGCTGTTAAAGATTACAGTGATCACAGTATCTGGTCTTAACACTTTTTTTACCATTTCGAAATAATGTAAAGGTATTCGTTTTTGGTATAGTGCCGTTATTAATTCAATTATTATTAGACGTGAAGATGGTAGATATCCCCAATTTAAGGCATTTGCGAGCATTTATTTACATTGCTGATTCAGGCAGTATTAGTAAGGCTTCGGAATTAGTTTTTTTATCCCAACCTGCATTAACCCAAGCAATAGCAAAGCTGGAAAATGCTGTGAAAGCAACGCTATTCGAAAGGCGTTCTGATGGCATGCATTTAACATCACTCGGAATGATATTTAATAAACGAGTCAGTCGTGCAATTAGTATCTTGGATGATGAATTGACCAAAATTCTAAATATAAAAACAGGAAATTCAAAAAAATCAAAATCTTCCAATTATATCAATACCGTCACTATCACTCAGTTAAGAGCTTTATTAGCGGTTGCCGAAAATAAAAGTTATTCGGCGGCAGGGCGCAGTATTGGCGTGTCACAGTCTTCGCTTTACCGAGCATCAAAAGAATTGGAAGCCAGCTTAGATGTCGTGCTATTTGAGAAGACATCGTTGGGGATCAGTATCAGTAAAGTAGGGCTTGGTTTGCTAAAAGCAACCAAGTTGGCGTTCAAGGAAATTCAGCAAGGCCTAGAGGAGATCAGCTCCGAACAGTCTGCAGGGGCAGGGAGAATCGTGATTGGCAGTATGCCGCTTGCCAGAACCTGCCTGCTTCCAGAGACGATCAATGATTTTTCTTATATCAATGATGATTTCAATATCAAGGTCGTGGAAGGAGATTATTCTGACCTGCTTTATCACCTTCGTAATGGTGAAATCGATGTGTTGATTGGCGCACTACGCTTCCCGCCACCGGCTGTAGATATAAGGCAAGAAACCCTTTTTGATTCAAGTAATAATATTATTGCCAGAACCGATCACCCATTAACAAAAGTGGATGATTTAACAATGGATGTTCTCGCCGAGCAAAGTTGGGTGGTACCTGGCGAACATACACCTGCCCGAAGAATGTTTAATGAGTTTTTTTCCGACACCGAGAACTATCCCCAAAAATTAATCGAAACCAGTTCGCAAATACTGGTAAGGGAAATATTACTCGGTAGTAATAAGTTAGCAATCCTTTCAAAACACCAAGTACAGCGAGAGCTTAATGAGGGCAAGTTCACTATTTTAGACTTTCCTTCATTCAGTCATTCCCGGCCGATAGGGCTGACTTTCAGGCAGAATTGGCATGCGACAGAACTACAGAAAAGCTTTATAAGTTTATTGCGTGATAAGGGTCTGGCACTATCGGTTTTGAGTTAGGAATTATTAGTACCTATTCAAAAAATGAATATCTCTCGCTTTTAATTAATTACCTTTAAAAATCAGCAGGTGATAGCTTTTGGTTAACGGCGCATTAACAATTGCGCGTTGTGAATGTTAATCGATTGAAAGGAGTGGCAATGGCCAAGCTATCACAAGTTGCCTTTCTAGGTTTTGGTGAAGCAGGACAGGCGATCATGTCTGGTTGGAGTGAAAACCAAGCTCCAATTGCAACGGCTTATGACATCAAAACGGATAATCCTTCTTTAAGGAAGGCGAAACTGACTGATTATATCGAATCAGGTGTACAGGGATGCTTCAACCTTGGCGCAGCACTGAGTGGCGCGACCGCCATTTTCTCTCTGGTTACTGCTGATCAGGCGCGGGTTGCTGCTGAGCATGCCGCGCTTCATATTCAGCCGGGACAATTTTATTTCGACTGTAACTCTTGCTCGCCGGATTCTAAGCGCATGAATGCCCGATTGATAGAACAAGCAGGAGGCAAATATGTTGATGTTGCCATCATGTCGCCGATCCATCCGAAGCGACACCAGACACCCGTTTTGATCAGTGGCCCCCATGTAGCGGAAGCCAAAAAGATCATGGAGCAGCTGGAGATGAACCTCGATGTGATTGATGGCGATATTGGTGCCGCCTCTTCGGTCAAGATGATCCGGAGCATTGTGGTGAAGGGGATGGAAGCGCTGATGGCGGAATCTTTCCTTAGTGCCAAAAAAGCCAATGTCGAGGACTATGTGTTGAGCTCACTGGAAGCAAGCCATCCGGGTATCAACTGGCGTCAGGCTGCAGCATATAACCTAGAGCGGATGATGGTCCATGGACAGCGCCGAGCCGCTGAAATGCGCGAAGTGGCTCTGACTGTGGAGCAACTTGAGCTGGATAATGCCATGGCGCAGGCAACGGTGAAATGGCAAGAACAAATAGGTGTATTGGCACTGAAAGCCGATAGTGATGAATTTACTGAGTTAGCAAACACGGTGCTTAAACGCTTGGCCTCTTAACAGGTGCAAAAGCGTTACAGACTGACTTAAACATAAAAGGGATGTAATGATGAAAGTATGTGTAGTGGGTGCAAACGGTGCATTTGGTACTAAGCATCTTGAAGCAATCAAGAATATCGAAGGTGTTGAAGTGACGGCACTTGTTGGCCGTGACCTAGATAAACTCCAGTCAGTAGCCGCTGAATACAATCAGCCTCTGGTTACCGAAGAGTTAGAGCAGGCGCTGGCGCTTGAAGATCTGGATGCGGTGATTTTAGCAACACCAACCCAGATGCACGCCAGCCAGGCTATTCAGTGTTTAGAGGCTGGCAAGCATGTGCTGGTGGAAATTCCGATGGCAGATAATTTGGAAGATTCCCGCCGCTTGGTTGATGTACAGCAGACAACCGGTTTGGTGGCAATGGCTGGTCATACTCGCCGATTTAATCCAAGTCATCAGTGGATCCATAACAAGATCCAAGCCGGCGAACTGAATATCCAACAAATGGATGTCCAAACTTACTTCTTCCGCCGTACCAATACCAATGCCAAGGGTGAGCCACGTAGCTGGACGGATCATCTGCTTTGGCACCATGCCTGCCACACTGTTGATCTGTTCCAGTACCAGACCGGTGAAGTCGCTTCGAAAGTCACCGCGTTACAAGGGCCTATCCATCCTGAGCTTGGTATTGCGATGGATATGAGCATTGGTATGAAAGTGCCGTCAGGCGCTATTTGTACTTTGTCCTTGTCTTTCAACAATGATGGCCCATTCGGTACGTTCTTCCGCTACATCTGCGACGAAGGCACTTTCATCGCCCGTTACGATGATCTGTTTGATGGCCGTGAGAATCCAATTGATTTGAGCGACGTTGCAGTATCGAACAATGGTATTGAGCTGATTGACCGTGAATTCTTTGCGGCCATCCGCGAAAAACGCGAACCGAATTCAAGTGTTCGCCAATGCTTGAGCGCAATGGAAACCTTAGACCGCATTGAACAAGAACTGGAAAGTGACTGGTCACGGGGGCATGCATGCGCAGGATAGGGCAGTTGGATACCGCGCCGGTTGCGCTTGGGTGTATGAACCTCTCCCATGCATACGGCCAGCCTCCGACGGAGAAGCAGGGGATAAAGCTGCTCAACCAAGCGCTGGATCTCGGCTATAACATGCTAGATACAGCCATGTTGTACGGTGCTGGGGCCAATGAAGAGTTGTTGGTCAAAGCGGTAGGTCATCGCCGTTCTGAGTTTTTGCTGGCGTCAAAAGGTGGCATGTTCATCGGTGATAATGGCAAGAAGCAAATTGATGGCCGCCCAGCATCACTGCGTCAGCACTGTGAGCAGAGTTTGTCCCGGCTAAAAACCGATGTGATCGATCTGTATTACCTCCACCGCTGGGATAAGTCCGTGCCCATCGAGGACAGTGTCGGTGAACTATCGCGTCTGGTCGAAGAAGGGAAAATTCGCGAAATCGGTTTATCGGAAGTGTCGGCTGATACGCTGCGCAAAGCTGATGAGGTTTACCCCATAGCGGCGGTGCAGTCAGAGTATTCGCTATGGAGCCGCAATCCCGAGATTGCATTGCTTGATGCATGTAATGACATTGGCGTTACCTTTGTCGCATTCAGCCCTCTAGGGCGGGGGGCGTTGACAGGGTGTATCCGTGACCCGGAACTGTTTGAAGGTAATGATATCCGCCGGGCGATGCCGCGTTTCTCTTCGGAATATTACCCAGATAATTTGAAGTTAATTGACCAGTTGTTTGAGGTTGCTGAGCAGGTAAGTTTGCAGGGAGAGCCCTCACGGCAAATCTCGTTGGCCCAATTGTCTTTAGCTTGGGTATTAGCCAAGCAACCAGACAGCATTGTTTTGCCAGGAACCACAAATCGCGCTCACTTGGTTGAGAATTGGCATGCTGCAGATTTTGAGTTATCCGCTGAGGTCGTTGAACAGTTGGATAAGATCATTAATCAGCAAACGGTAAAAGGTCCTAGATACAACAGCGTGGTTCAGCTGGAAATTGATACAGAAGAATTTTAGTTCAATCGAGGTGTGTTGCTAGACGTGAACTGATTTGTAATAGGCGATAAGTCATGTTCTGTCCTTGCCCGAGGCTATGCCTCGGGCTTTTTTTATTTGTTGCATAAATGTGTGTAAATTATTCTGAGTTTTACTGGGTGTAAGTATTGAATAAACGCTATTGTTAGGGCGCTAAATTAAATGTGAGCCAGCATCAATTTATCAATAAAACACCAAAATTAATCCAAAGTAAATTTTTACGTTTATTTGTATAACATAATGAAAAATAAAGATTAAGTTTACGTGTTTTAAACAGCTTATACCTAATTTGAATGCCCTATGCGCTATATCAATTTCTGGGGATAAATTTCCACTGTTAGTATCAAACGTATGTTAACAGGAGGTAAACGGTTGTGAATATTATAAAGTCATTAGTCATAGCGCTTTCGCTAGCAACTGCGGGCACAGTGAGTGCAAAAACAATCAACATCACCATTGGTCACGTCGATGCTCAAGAGTGGACAACATCCAAAAAGGGGGCTGCCACTCAGGTGTTCAAAAACTTGGTTGAGGCAGAATCCGGCGGCAGGATGAAGGTCAACATCTACCCTGCGGGTCAGTTGGGTTCAGAAACCGAGTTGGTGCAGTCTACCCAGGAAGGAATGGTTACAATGAGCTTGGTATCGGGTGCTTTTGCCAAGGTCTGTAAAGAAGCTTCGGTATTGGAAATCCCATACCTGTTCCCTTCATCACCGGTTGCCTGGAAAGTGCTAGATGGTGAGTTCGGCCAGAGCTTGAGTGAGCACTGCCTGCAGCAAACAGGTCTGCGTACTCTTTCTTATGGTGAAACAGGTTTCCGCCACTTCACCAACTCCAAGCGTCCTATCCATTCACCGGAAGATCTGAAAGGTCTGAAAATTCGTGTCATGACGCTGCCTCTATACATCGAGATGATGAAATCACTGGGTGCTGAAGCGACACCAATCGCTTTCCCTGAAGTACCTACAGCACTGACAACCGGTGTTATCGATGGTCAGGAAAACCCAGTTAGCGTTATTACCCTGAGCAAATTCTACGAATTCCAGAAATACATCACCCTTGATGGTCATGTTTACAGCACTGACTTCCTGCTAATCAATGAAGACTTCTACTCATCATTGAGCCCAGCAGACAAAGAAATCATTGACCGTGCCGGTAAAGTGGCTGGTACCGTTGGCCGAGCTATCCAGCAGGTTAACTCTGCACAAGGTTTGGAGATTCTGGCCAAGAATGGCATGGAAATCACCTCACTGTCCCAGGAAGAGCTGGAAAAATTCCGTTCAGCTGCGCAACCACAGATTGTGGAATGGCTGAAGAAGCAGGTTGATCCTAAGTGGGTAGTGAAAGTACAGGACTCTGTTAACGCAGCGAGTCAGGTTCAGTAAGTGGTTTTAGCCGGCATGGATAAACATGCCGGCTCTTCCACCTAAAGCAATATCAAGGATGTGTATGATGGTCTTCTATAAAAAACTACTGTCAGTGCTAGCGGCCTTGTCGTTATTTATTCTTTTTAGTGTCATGCTGGCTGCCAGTATTAGCCGTTACTTTTTAGATAGCCCAATCCTATGGAGTGAGGAAGTGGCCAAATACTCCATGATATACGGTGTTATGTTTGGCATGATCCTCTGCTATTTAGAGGGCCTTCATATAAAGTTTTCGGTGCTTGACAGTTTTTTATCGAAAAAAAGTTTGGATAGGTTAAATATCCTGACGGACATAGCAGTATTGGCAAGTGGTGTATTGATTACTTGGTCTGGCTATTTATTTGTAATTCGTCGTGGTTCAATTACCTCGCCAGGTACTGGCTTAAGTATGTATTTCTTCCAATCAGCCATTGTTATTGGTGGAGCAGGCTTAACCATTGCTGCAATCATGAAGTTAGCTAGCTATATTCAATTGCGCCGCTATGAATTAAGTACGCTTACCAGCAAATAAAAGATAAATAAATATAAGGAAGTAACATGTTATCTTTAGCATTTCTATCCAGTATGCTAATACTGGGTATACCGCTCGTGTTCGGTATTATTCTGTCAATAACGTTATTTATTTCTGATACCCCTATTTCTTTAAGCCTTATCGGGCAACGTATTTTTGGTGGGTTGGACTCATTTTCAATCCTTGCGATTCCGCTTTTTGTATTGGCGGGTGAGCTAATGAACAAAAGTGGCATCACCAAACGAATTATCACTTTTGCCAACGCACTGGTTGGTACGTTTAAAGGTGGTCTGGCGCAGGTCAATATTTGGTCATCGGTTATGTTTGCAGGGCTTTCAGGTTCTGCAGTAGCAGATACTTCCGCACTGGGTCGGGTATTTATCCCCGAAATGGAGAAGGAAGGTTATTCCAAGTCCTTCTCATCGGCATTGACTGCAGCCTCATCGGTCATTGGCCCGATGATCCCACCGAGTATTCCAGTGATTATCTATGCTCTGATTGCTAGTGGTGTATCAGTTCCGGGGCTTTTCTTAGCAGGTATTGTTCCTGGCATTCTCTCTGCAATTTGTTTGTCGGCATATGTGTATTACTACGCGACGAAGCACAATATCAAAAACACAGCAGTTGTGACGGGGCGTTTCAAGGCGTTTGTAAATGCAATCATTCCGTTGACCATGCCGGTACTGATCCTGGGCTCTATCCTGATGGGGATTGTGACACCGACTGAAGCGGCTGCCTTCGCGGCTTTCTATGCCCTAACTATTGGTATGTTTGTCTTCAAGACATTGAAGATTAAAGATTTACCAGAAATCTTCATCACCTCCATGCGCGATTCGTCAATTGTGTTGATCTTGATTGCAGTCGTATCGGTAGCAAACTGGCTACTGACTTTCTCGCAAGTGCCGCAAATGATCAGCCAGCAGGTACTGGATAACATTACCAATCCGATTGTATTCCTGCTGTTGGTTAACTTGATCTTGCTATGCATTGGCCTGTTCCTTGAAGGTATCGCGGCTATGCTGATCCTTATTCCTATCCTTCATCCTATTGCGATGAGCTTTGGTATCGATCCAATCCACTTTGGCATCATCGTCATTTTCAACTTGATGATTGGCTTGATCACGCCGCCAATGGGGATGTGTCTGTTTGTAGCTAACTCAATCTCGAAAGTCGGTATTGCTGCTATTTCTCGCCAGGTTATGCCGTTATTCATCATTGAGGTGTTTGTACTGATGTTCATTACTTTCGTACCTAGCTCAGTGACGATATTGCCAAGGCTATTTGGATACTAGGTTATTTGGGTATTGAGTTGTTTGGGGTCTGTAAGGGATAAGCAACATGTCGGTATTTGAAATTCTAGCGCCAATTATTCTGATGATCACAGTTGGCTACTTTACGATCAGTATTGGCGCTTTTTCCAAGAATTTCGTCACAGAATGCAGCAAGTTTGTCATGTATTTGGCGCTACCGGCACTGATTGTGATTAACGTTAGCACCATAGATCTTTCTCAGGCCATCAGCCTTAACTATCTCTTGGTGTATGGTTCAACAGGGTTGGCGGCAATGGCCTTTGGTTTTGTCGCTAGCCGAGCGCTGTTAAACAACAATCACCAGCGTTCAGCGATGAACAGTTTGGGTTGTGCCCTATCAAACAGTGCGTTTGTTGGTATCCCGGTTGTTATCCAAGTTTTTGAGGATACGACGGCACAAGCGTTTGTCATGTGCTTTTTGATTGAGAATATCCTGCTGATCCCGTTGGCCTTCATGATTATAGAGGTGACCAATAATCGATCAGGGCAAAGTAAAAAACAAATTTACCTGAAATCAGTTAGCAAATTAATCAAGAACCCATTAATTATTGCGGTAACTATTGGCCTTGCTCTTAATATTTCAGGATTAGTACTTCCGGGAGTGATTGACGTTACGCTGGCTATGGTCTCCAAAGCATCAATGGCATTAGCCTTATTTGTTATTGGTGGCTCATTAGTAGGAGCAACATTACATGCAAATATCAGTCGTTCAATATTGGTATGCAGCACGAAGTTAGTCTTCTGTCCAATAATTGCGCTGTTGCTTACTATGATTTTTCCGTTGGAAAAAGAGCTTCAAATGGCGGTAGTACTTTTCTCAGCGATGCCAATGCTCAGTATTTATCCTGTTATCGGTGGTCAATATGACGACGGCGTGTTTTGTTCCAGTACCTTACTGATAACAACCGTATTATCAGGGGTGACACTTTCCGTCATTCTTTATGCAAATCAACTCGCTATGAGTGTTTAACAATAATTCGTCAAGCTTCTGTATTAAAAGTGGCTGTGCACGATAGAAATAAATGTGAATCAAGAGGCAAGTGATGACAAAATTAAAAATAGCTGTGGCAGGAGCCGGGCTAATTGGTAAAACACACCTGAAATTAATCAATGAGAGCAATGAGTGTGAATTAACTGCAATCGTTGACCCTTCTCCGCAAGCTGCAGAACTCGCTCAACAATATAATGTTCCGCTATTTGCAAGCTTGAATGCGTTATTCGATGAAGCTAAGCCTGATGGCATTATCTTGGCAACGCCTAATAAACTGCATGCTGAGCAGGCGATGCAATGTGTCAATGAAGGGGTTCCGGCCATTGTTGAAAAACCGGTAACTCAAACAATTGAAGAAGGCTTTGCTCTTTTCAAAGAAGCGGAAAAGCACGGCAGTAAGATTCTGGTTGGCCATCACCGAGCGTATAGCCCGATTTTGGAAACTGCCAAGCAGGTGATTGAGAGTGAGCGATTCGGTAATCCAGTTGCAGCGATTGGCAGTGCGATTTTCTACAAGCCTGATTTCTATTTCGATGAAGGGCCATGGCGCACGCAAAAGGGTGGTGGGCCAATTTTGATCAATATGATCCATGAAATCGGAAACCTGCGCTACTTGCTTGGGGAAATCGTCGGCGTTCAAGCGATGAGCTCGAATGTGAACCGCCAGTTTGAGGTTGAAGATACCACCGTTATGACCATGCATTTCGCAAGTGGTGCCCTGGGTACCTTTGTGTTATCGGACACCGCTTGTAGTGGCCGGAGTTGGGAGCAAACGTCACTGGAGAACAAGTCTTACGCAAGTTACGGCGATGAAGATTGTTATCACATAGCAGGAACCAATGGTTCTTTATCTATTCCTACGATGCGTATGAAGTTCCACGATGGTAATGAAGAGAAATCATGGTGGAAGCCATTGGCACTCGATACGGTTGAGCTAGAACGAGAAGACCCGCTTGCACTGCAACTGACGCATTTCTGCGCATTGATCCGTGGTGAGGCTGAGCCAAGGGTCAGCATTAAAGACGGCTTGCAGAACTTGTTGGTGATCGACGCGATTGTCGAAGCCAGTGAAAGCAAAAACTATGTAGAGGTGCGACAGGTCGCCTAACACTGCGTCGGGCAGACTATCACGTATTCATTGAAAGGAAGTAATGATGAAATATTCTATCGCAACGGTGAGTCTCTCTGGAACCTTGCCGCAGAAGTTTGAAGCCGCTGCCAAGGCAGGCTTTGATGGTGTTGAGATCTTCGAAAATGACCTGACGCAGTGCCGCTATAGCCCTGCTCAAGTCAAGCGTATGGCGGATGATTTCGGGCTAAGCATTGTTGCCCTCCAGCCAATGCGTGATATGGAAGGGATGCCCGAACCGTTACGCCAACAAAAGATCAATATGCTGCAGAAGAAGTTCGAAGTTGCCCATGAGCTGGGCACAAGCCGTATCTTGATGTGCAGTAATGTACAGTCCTATGCGTCTGCAGATAGAAGCCAGTGCGCCAGTGACTTGCATACTTTTGCTGAGCTTGCACAGCGTGAAGAGATTAAATTGGGTTATGAAGCCTTGGCTTGGGGACGGCATATTGCCGATTATTATGATGCGTGGGATTTGGTCAAACGGGCTGATCACCCTAACATGGGGATTATCCTCGATACCTTCCACATGTTCGCCCGGGGCAATACCTTGGATGTCCTTAAGAATGAAATCACGACAGATAAAATAGCAATGGTACAGGTGGCTGATGCGCCGAAGATCCATATGGATATTCTGCAATACAGTCGCCACTTTCGTTGCTTCCCAGGGCAGGGCGACTTACCAGTGATTGAGTTCCTGCAAGTGCTCAAAGATAAAGGTTTTGATGATTACTTGTCCCATGAAATTTTTAATGATGAGTTCCGTGCTTCGTCACCACTGGAGAAGTCGGTTGATGGCATCCGGTCTTTAAAATGGCTTGAAGATCAGGTGGGCACTGAGGAAAAACCTGCAACCCCTGCGCCTGATATCAAAGACATTGGCTTTATTGAATTTTCTATTACCGATGAATCTGACAACTCTTTCTATAACTTGCTTGCTTCACTCGGGTTTAGGAAAACCCATGTGCACAAGTCGAAGAATGTCGTTCTGATGAACAAAGGCGAAATTAATATTGTGCTCAATGGCGAGAAAAACAGTAGTGCCCATGAGTACCTCAAGCGTCATGGCGAGTCTGTCTGTGCGATTGGATTGATTTCAGAAGATAGCCAGCGCAGTTTGGCATTGGCAAGTCGTTACCACTGCGACATTATCCATAACCAAAGGCTCAATGATGAGTTGAGCATTCCAGCAGTTGTTGGGGCAGGAGATAGCCTTGTGTACTTCTTGGATGAGAAAGCACAGCGTAATTTCTATGACTATGACTTCGAACCGGTTCTTAGCCAAGTGTCCGAAGACGATGGTAACCTATTGCGCATTGACCATATCGGTCAAACGGTGCCGAACACCGATATGCTTTCGATGGCGTTTTTCTATCGTTCCATTTTTGGTTTCAAACCTGAGCAAAGCTTTGACTTGCCAGATATCAATGGCCTGATCACCAGTAAAACGGTCACAAGCAGCAACAATAATGTCAAAATTGTGCTCAATACCACCACAGCATCAGACACCGCCACCCAGCAGTTTTTGACAAAATCAAACGGTGCCTCGGTCAATCAGATAGCATTAGAATGCCGTGATATATTTAAAGCGGCAGAGTCGTTGGATAATGAATTCCAGCTGCCGATCCCAGATAACTATTATCGTGACATTGAAGCTAAATATGGGCTTGATGAGCAATTAATAGAAAACCTTCAGCAAAATAATATTATGTATGACCGCAGTGAAGATGGAGAGTTTTTCCATTTTTACACCAAAGAAGTCAATGGTATTTTCTTTGAGGTGCTTCAACGAGTGGGTGAGTATAAAAAATACGGTGAGGATAACGCCTTTATTCGCTTGTCTGCTCAGGCTGCGACTAGAAAACCTGAGTAAATATAGAGTGTAATGCTGTTTATGTTAGGCCACCTTAACGGTGGCCTTTAAATTTACTGAAAAGACTACAGTCTAAATATAAAAAAGCTATCGCAGATACGATGGCTAAATGTTTTTTATTGATTCACTTAGCAAGTTTCAACTATATACTGGATAGCAAGTTCATACCCCTTTAATCCCATACCAATAATAGTGCCCTTAGCAACAGGGGAGATATAAGAATGATGACGGAAAGTTTCTCTTGCGTGAACGTTTGAAATGTGGACCTCGATCACCGGGACATCGACACTTTTGATTGCATCATACAAGGCTATGGATGTATGGGTATAGGCGCCAGGGTTGAAGGCAATTCCTAGGATCTCCCCTTGCTTAAAGCGTTCTCCAGCTTCATGGATAGCGTCAATCAAGACGCCCTCATGGTTCGATTGGCGAAAATCAATGGTATGATCAAACTTATTGGCCGCAGCAATACAGCGCTCTTTCAAATCGTTAATTGTTTCACTTCCATATTGGGTTGGTTCACGGGTACCCAATAAATTAAGGTTTGGTCCATTCAATACCATAATAGTCGACATAATTTCCTCTTTTTTTGAAGGCGTAGTAATGATTTATTATGGGAAATACAGTGAAACATTACGCCTGTTACGATCACAAATTATCAATGACCAGTATTGTTTTTTGAGAACGAATATAATTATTTGATATGAACCTACACCGTCTTCCCTGGAAAATTGAGCCTTAATAAGGCGTTCTTGATTCTGACAATACCCAGCTATAGCTAAAAGTAATAGCTTCCAACGATTATCAATTACAGAAAGTGGTAAATATTATTTATTATTATTTTAAATCAATTGGCGCAGGTGCAATCGCACTACTTGAAAACGATAAGGACATCCATCATGACAAAAAAGACCGCTTTAGTTATTAGTGCACATTCAGCAGATTTCGTTTGGCGTTGTGGTGGTGCAATTGCGCTCCATCAGAAATTAGGTTATGAAGTGACAATTGCTTGCTTGTCTTATGGTGAGCGAGGCGAGTCGGCAAAACTATGGAAACAAGAGGGTATGACGATGGATTTAGTCAAAAATATCCGTCGAGAAGAAGCCCAAGCTGCTGCTGCAGCACTCAACGCTCATGATATTCGTTTTTTTGATTTTGGCGACTACCCACTGGAAATAGATACAGATGGTAAATACCAGTTGGTTGATCTTATCCGCGAAATTCAACCTGAGTTTATGATGAGCCACTCTAAGTGGGATCCATATAACACTGATCATATGTATGCGACTGAAATAGCATTACAGTGTCGGATGATCGCACAAGCATGGGGTCATAAACCGGGTGAAAAAGTACTTGGCGCTCCTCAGTTATACTTGTTCGAGCCGCACCAGAGTGAACAAATGGAATGGAAACCCAATACATTTTTGGATATTTCCGAGGTTTGGGAGCAGAAAAAAGCCGCAATCGAGTGCATGCAGGGGCAGGAACACCTTTGGAAGTTTTACGAGAATTTGGCAGAAAACAGAGGTAATCATTTCCGCCGTAACTCTGGTGGCCAGGCAAGCGGTCGTAACTGTCTCCATGCCGAAGGTTTTCAGGCTGTGTTCCCGCGTTGTGTGGATTCACTGTAACAGCATTTTCAGTAAACCAATAAGGAAGCCCGCAAGTATTCGCTTGCGGGCTTTTTTGCTTTTCATGCAACAGATAAAAAATATAAAACATCTAAATTAAAATCTGGTTTGACTTAAAGCTGAAAGTTTTATAACACCTTATAAAAACTAAACAAAAATACACTTTAAATAATTCATCAGTAAATTATTATGCCCCTAAACGTGACGACGCCTTCGTTTTCATTATTTGGAGTTAGGCTGATGCTTGAAGAGTTCAAGACAAGGCTAGAGTTAGTATGGCTTTGCATGAAAATAGGCGCTGCCGTGTTCTTCATGGTATGGCTGGTTACCGGTAATTGGGACAAGCTATTAGATATCTTTGCTTAACCAGGTGCGGTTAGCACTTTGATCCATTACTGCCACTGTTTGGATATCTCTTCTCTGAGGTGATGGTGATTTGAACAAAATATGGCGAATACTGAGGCCTAGCTCAGTGACTTCACTCGCCTGCATTTTGCTAACGACCAGTAATTTGACAACGAACAGTATTGAACATTAACAGAAAATAAAAATGAAAAAAATGGCACTCACTGCATTGCTACTTGCGCTACCAGTTACAGCAATGGCTGACGAGTCTTGCGGCAACTTCATGGCAGCAAAAAAAACAGATAACGAAGCGCGTGTTCTGGATTCATACAAGGACGGCATTCGCGACCTACGCGGCTTGGAACAGCCTGCGGTGATGAAACAATTTGAGAACGCTGATCTTGCTCAAAAGAAAGTGTGGGTTGAGCGGGCTTACAGCAAGTGCAAACGCCGTGGCGCAGGAGAAGACCTAGCCAATGTAATCACTGATATTCAATAATTCAGGCATCGCCCCTTTTATATTGGAAGGGGCGCAAAACTCCAGCCTATTCGAAAATGCATAGTAAGATGTCATTCCGAACCAATAATCTTGAGTTATTAAGTTCTTCTGTTAGTTTTTAAATACAGCCATGTCTATCAATGCATATCGAATTAATTCTGTTTTTCTATTTTACAACCGTTAATAAATTATCAATATAGACAGAAGCTTATCAAGTGAAATGTTTTTAAGTAATTGATTTATAGGGCTTAAGTTAAGGCTGTTGGCATGAAAAAAAATATCTGACTGTAACACTAAGGAATGTAATGCTTTTTTTCGTGTTTACACCTTTTCCGATTATTTGTACGCATATTTTTGTTTTAAATTCGTACTTAGTACTTTATATTTGCCGCACGACGGTACTGATTGTGGCTGTGATGGCGAAAGATCCAGCCTCATATTGCGGGGCCCTTAGTCGAGGCGTTTTTACCTTAAATGCGTACTAATTACGTTTAAATGAGTGTGTATCTGGAGAGTAGTATGAATACAAAACCTTTTTTCCCATCAAAGTCTATTGTCGGGACTATGGTCTGTATTGCATTGGTCGGTTGTGGTAGTTCAAGTTCTGATTCACCAGAACACACCCCTGCACCAGTGACAGGGGAAAGCCGAACTGTTTCATTGTCTGTTGTAACGGAAAATGTCATGGCTTTTGATGGAGAGTTAGCATTGCAACAAGATAGCTCTTCAACCATGCATACGCTTGAAACTCAAGGATATGAGATTTGTATTGATGATGATTCAAACTTGAACACACCAGAGGCAGGCTGTGACACTGTCATTGAAGGCTTCAATCTATTTAATGATGTGCTGTCACTGGATATTACAGGTAGTGCGAGCATCAGTATTTATCATCCAGGTAAGTCAACTCGCGTTAGTTATACCGTCGATGGCTATACCGAGATCTCTGAAGATGAATCAAAGATGCTGATTAATATGGTCAACACGCAGTGGTCGATGGTTAAGCTAAAAGACTCTGATGACATTGTGCAGGCCGAAATTGATGGAGTTAACCTTGAGAAGAGCTCCAATAGCGGTTTTTACACAGTGTATATCAATAAAGAAAGTGTCATGACGGTTGATACGTACACTTACAGTGGTTTGTCAGTAGAGATTCCTCAGTTAGGTGATTTTAAGTCAAATTACATTTATGACTATGTGTTGGATTTCAACGAAAACGGCGACTTGATTATCACTCCTCCAAATTTTGAAGAGGGTGAGCCGATAGAGATCCCAGCACCGGACCATGTTATTGACCCAACACAAGTAACAGGTGCAGACGTTATTTTGAATGATGATGGTAGCGCGACATTAGAAGTCTTTCGCGAAACCGGGAACATCTATGAGTGGTACAACGAAGGCCAAACATTCAGTTCAATAGCGTCGATTGATGTGACGTTCAGTGATGGGAACGTGTTAGACGGTTTGAACCTATACATGAATATTTACCTACAAAATGGTGAAGGCCGAAAAGCTGATAAAGTACGACTCGATTTGTATGGCGGTAAATACCATATCCAAGGTGGAGAAACTTTTGACTCCCTAGAGGCTGCGCAAGCTATTTATGGTGATTGGACTATCAGTGCCTATCTTGATGCGTCAATTAACCCAGTGAAGGGCGCCAACTTTATCACAAGGATCAAGAACCATAACGGTAGCCAGTTGACGGTCACAAGCTATGAAGTGAAGTTTAAGTAATCACTTAACCACAATAGAGGGGGCTCGATATCACAAGGATACGAGCCCTTTTGAGAATAGGGGAAACCTGCACTATTTGTTCAAACCTAGCAACCCTGTCATGGTTAAGCCGAAAAGGTGCTGGAGCAAGGCTAAGCCGTCTTCCTTGGGCAATTTATGTTGAATGATATTTTGTAGCCCTTTCGCACCGAGTGCGCCTTGCCCTTTGTCTTCATGCTTGGAGGCATGCATCATGAACATTTTCATTATCATCCTGAATTCCTTGGACTCGAGCGATGCCGACCAGGATTCAATCAAAACCTCTTTAGACTCGAACGAAAGGTGGTCCATGATGATCGGAAGTACTTTTCCATCCATGGCGATAGCAAAGTCCTGGTTGGAAGGGTAGTAGCCCTGCAAGGTGCTTTTGCGAAGCCCGGTTTCTTTGCTTAACCTGTCATACGTGACATGGTCCCATCCTTCGTTGAGAAAGATGTGTAAAATTATCGCATTGTATTTGGCGAGGTTCTCCTGCCACTTCTCTTTAGTAATACGGGCCATTGCATATCTCCCAATGATCTATGTACCAACAATATCATAATACGTATCAAGAACGATATTTTTCTTATCAAGTTATTGATATTGCAGAAAATAGCTCTGTTCAATGCTGATGAGATTTGATTCTTTTTAAGACTTTTTATGGCAGACTTGCACAATCTCCTCATGAAAACAGGCTTAAGGAAAAGGATGAAACGTATTTTAGTGACTGGCGCGACCAGTGGAATAGGGTATGAGCTGGTAAAAACGTTAACCGGAAAAGGACACAGTGTTGTTGCTACGGGGCGCAATCAGGCTAAGTTGGACGATCTGAGTGAGCAAACTGGCTGCTTGACGATCAAAGCTGATCTGAGTGAAGCATATCAAGCTCTGGAGCTATTTGAAGAAGCGGTTCAACAACTTGATGGACTAGATGTATTGATAAACAACGCCGGTATGAACTCACGCAAATGCGGTATCGACGAGTTTACTCTGGAAGAGTTTGACTACCAGTATGCGGTGAACCTGCGTGCTCCTGCTGTGTTAAGTCGTGAAGCCTTGAAAGTGATGAAGCCTGCCAAGAGTGGTCAAATCATCAATGTACTAAGCACGGTTGCCAAGCGCTCGAATGAAACCATGAGCGTCTACACCGCCATGAAACAAGGGTTGGCAGGGTTCAGTGCTATTTTGATGAAAGAGGCACAACCGCATGGCATTAAGGTAACCTCCTTGTTCCCTGGTGGTGCCGATACCAATTTTAGGGAAGTTGACCGCCCGCAGTATATGCATCCAAAAAGTGTTGCCGAGACGATTGCCATGCTGCTTGAACTGCCGCAGGACGTTGTGATGCATGAGATGGTGTTCAGGCCACCGGTCGAAATTGAATAAAATAGCGGGAATGACATAAAACACTCTGCTATCACGAATAAAAAGGCTTAAGAGGGTTTTATATTATTTGTAATAAGCCTGCAGGGTTAACTGCAGGCATTTATAGGTAAATGACTTATTATTATTCTATTTTGCAAAAGGAACCTGTAGCTCAGTTAAAAACTCTTCAGGGTTATCTGTTTCATGTATATCTATCAGATAAATCTCTATTGCTGGCCCTGTCATGGTTAGGTTATGAGTCCGCAGGTATTGCTTGATTCTATCGTAATGATATTGGATTTTTCCCATATCATTATGGCCCCAGAAAGACAGGCAAGCATATTCACCTGCAGGTAGCGTGTGATCCCCTTGCTCATTTAAGATGAAGCAGTCGTTATAGGTACTGTAATTGCCAGCAAGAAAGTCTTTGTGGCAAATTCGGGCACCATAGAGACCTAAATTCACTGTACTATTTTGTTTGCAATTGACTTCGCTTTCAATTTCGCGGTGGACACGGTCAATATCCCAAAATGAGTGGACTTTCTTGGTTCGCAGCCATGCCTTTCTCTCAGCAATATATTGCTCGGTAATATGCATGTCGCTGGAGTGAGAGGTTGCGGCTTTCAATGCTGTTTTTCGTGCCAGGATCTCACTTCTTACTCGTTCGAGCTCTTGCTCCTTTTTAAATATAGTTTCAAGCTGGAGATCAATGAATGCAATACTTTTATCTATACTTCGTTCGATGAGGTAATCCGCAATATCATTTAATCCTATTCCAAGAAAGCGTAAGTCACGGATAACGTTTAGCTGCCAAACTTGTCGGTTAGAATAATAGCGGTAGCCGTTATCTTTGATCACTTCAGGTTGAAGTATTCCGATCTTTTCATAATGCCTAAGCGTATCGACACTAATATCATATAACTTACTAATTTGACCAATTCGATATAACTTCATGATGATTAATCCATTTATATGAAAGTTGCTTGGCATCAACTATTGCAGTTAATAGATAATGCGAAGATAAAGTGTCAAATCCATCTCTCACATATTAAATAGAAAAATATCCATATTCATCAGCTGTAAATTAACCTACCTTACAGACCAGGCGTTTAAAAGTAGAGATATGTTTCATTGTTTAACGAAGTATGAATGTTGGACCTCCGATAAAAAATAATTGACTGTGGGGCTATTCCAGACTGCAAGATAGCCGAGTCAGATCCATTTCTTATATACATTTGAAAGCTTACGAATAGAATAATTCATAGCGTCGGGTCGTTTATATGCCGTTATCATTGTTACTTGGTGGTATGCTCAAGGGTACAGGGAACCCAATAAGACAAGGTAATGATGGAATCGCAATCGACTACGGACAATCCTAATTTGAATCAAGCGTTTCAGCCCCAAGTGAAACGCAAGAGCTTAAGTATCTTGCTGGAGTTAGTGAAGTTTGTGCAGCCATACCGTGGCAGGGTATTGGCAGCGCTGGTGGCGCTGGTCTTTACCGCCTCGCTCACCTTGTCTGTAGGGCATGGGGTTCGTATCTTGATTGACGAGGGCTTTTCCCAGCAGTCGACCAGTGAGTTGGCCAATGCCATTCAGTTTATTCTAGTCGTGACTGTACTTATCTCCATTGGGACCTTTTTTCGCTTTTATCTGGTTTCCTCGGTTGGGGAGCGGGTCAGCGCCGATATTCGGCTAGCGGTGTTTAACCATGTGATCACCTTGCATCCGAGTTACTTCGAAACCAATGGTAGTGGCGAGATCATGTCACGCCTTACCACCGATACCACCTTGCTGCAGAGTATTATTGGCTCGTCGTTTTCGATGGCGATGCGCAGTGCATTGATGTGTGTTGGTGCGATTATCATGTTATTTGCCACCAACATAAAACTAACGCTGATTGTATTGGCTTCGGTGCCGTTTGTACTTGTCCCTATCCTTATCTACGGTCGCCGTGTCAGGGCTTTATCACGTAAAAGTCAGGATTCAATGGCCGATGTGGGCAGCTACGCAGGTGAAGCCATCGAGCACATAAAGACGGTGCAGAGTTATAGTCACGAACAGCAGGAAAGGGCGTCATTTGCCGATGAGGTTGAGAAAGCTTTTGATATCGGTCGGCAAAGGGTCAAGCAGCGGGCAATCTTGATTTCTGGTGTTATTGTTATTGTGTTCAGTGCGATAGCGGGGATGCTTTGGGTTGGCGGTAGCGATGTCATTAATGGGGTCATGAGCGCGGGCGATCTGGGCGCGTTTGTCTTCTATGCCATCATGGTGGCTTCTTCTCTGGCAACGATTTCCGAGGTGATGGGAGAGTTGCAACGAGCAGCAGGTGCGACAGAGAGGTTGGTAGAATTACTTCATGTCGATAGCCACATTGTAGCACCTAGTCAAAATATGGCTTCAACTCATTCACTTGCGGCTGAAGTGGTGTTTGATGATGTGACCTTCAGCTACCCATCCAGGCCGGATCAGGCTGCAATCAAGCATTTACAGCTCACAGCCGAAGAAGGCAAGGTATTAGCGTTAGTCGGGCCATCCGGCGCGGGCAAGACAACCCTATTCGAGTTGTTGCAGCGCTTCTACGATCCGCAACTTGGCAAGGTGACATTGGGCGGTGTCGATATCCGTCAGTTTGATCCGGGTGAATTACGCCAGCAAATGGCGCTGGTACCCCAGCAACCAGCCTTGTTCAGCCATGATGTGTTCCACAATATCCGTTATGGCAATCCAGAAGCGACCGATGAACAGGTGATTGAGGCGGCGAAGAAAGCCCATGCCCATGAGTTTATTCAAAACTTGCCGGATGGCTACAATAGCTTTCTTGGTGAGCGCGGGGTTAGGCTCTCTGGTGGTCAACGCCAGCGAATTGCCATTGCCAGGGCGATATTGAAAGATCCGAAGATCTTATTGCTGGACGAAGCAACCAGTGCACTGGATAGCGAAAGCGAATACCACGTACAACTGGCTCTTGAGGAATTGATGCGGGGAAGAACAACCCTGATTATTGCCCACCGCCTTTCAACGATTCAGCATGCTGACCAAATTGCCGTCTTCGATCAGGGGCGGCTGGTGGATATTGGTGATCATTCATCCTTGATGCAAAGTAGTGACTTGTACCAGCGTTTGGTCGAACTACAGTTCAAGCATATGAGAGCTTAGCTACCTCGTATTCCCATAAGGAATAATAAATTCAATTAAGCTCTATACCAAGTGCCGATCAAGTGTTTGATTTATTGATAGGTCTCTATATTATGGACGTATAGAAGTCTAAATGCGTTAGAAACACTTTTTCAAGGAAGAATAATGAGAACACATACCAAGCTGAAACGTTGGATAATTGCGGCTGTTGCATTAGTAGGCCTTACCGCTTGTGGCCAGGAGGAGTCGTCAGTCATAAAAATTGGTGCGACAGCTGGCCCTCATGCACAAGTGGTTGAAGCGGTGGCCGTGGAGGCAAAGAAGCAAGGCTTGGATATCGAAGTGGTAGAGTTTTCTGATTACATCACCCCAAATGCTGCCTTGGCTGACGGAAGTATCCAATTAAATAGCTACCAGCACCTGCCGTTCTTGCAGAATTTCAACAATGGCCATAACAGTGATTTGGTTTCGATTGGTGAGTCTATCCTGATGCGGATGGGTATTTACTCCAACAAATACAGCTCGTTGGCGGATTTACCCGACAATGCTCAGGTTGCCATTCCCAACGATCCAACCAATGGCGGACGTGGTTTATTACTACTGGAAGATGCTGGGCTAATTACCTTGAAACCGGATGTCGGCTTTAACGCGACGCTGCATGATATTGCTGAAAACCCGAAAAGTCTGAAGTTTATTGAGGTCGAGGCAGCCCAATTGCCAAGAAGCCTTGATGATGTTGATGCCGCAGCTATTACTATGAACTACGTTATGTCTGCAGGCCTAAACCCTAAAGAGCAAGGTTTGTTCCTCGAGGCCAAAGATGCTCCTCTAGCGGTAATGGTTATTGCTGCACGTGAGGAAGATAAAGCGAATAGCACTTATCAGAAAATCGTAGGCATTTTCCAATCCCAACCGGTGAAGGATTTCATGCAGGAAACCTTTAACGGGACGATTGAGCCGGCGAGTTAGCGATATTTCATTTTGCTGAGTTGCTTTTGAGCACAGGATAGAAACCGGAGCCTTTTGGGGCTCCGGTTTTTTATTTTTTAGAGCTTGTGCCCAATTATTAAGTGAAAAATATCGGTTATCTTGATTTTTATAGTAGTAGGTTTTAGCTGTTTTTTATGGTCTATACCATTGATAAATAGGTGCATTTCAGTTTTTGGTCTTTTCCATAAGTTGTACTTAATTCTAAATTAAGAATTAGTTTATTCCCTTTCATTTCAGGTTAATAAAGTCCACTTACCGTAATCGCAACTTTTGAAATACTCCCTTTTGTCATTGATGACACCTAACCAAAGGAACAAACACATGTTGAAGAAAGCTGCCGTTGGTATTCTTGCTGCTCTTGCATCTAGCGCGGTAATGGCGAAATCTGAAGTAACGGTTTATACCGCATTTGAATCTGACATGCTGCGTGATTACGAGCGTGCATTCAATGCTCAATACCCAGACACAAAAATTAACTGGGTACGTGATTCAACAGGTGTTGTAACGGCTAAGCTACTGGCAGAAAAAGACAACCCACAAGCAGATGTGGTTTGGGGACTTGCTGCAACCAGCCTGATGGTGCTGGATAACGAAAAAATGCTGGAACCTTATGCACCAGAAAACTTGGCTTCTCTTTCCCCTGCTTTCCGTGACACTAATGAAGTGCCGCACTGGATCGGCATGAACGCTTGGATTGCGGGCATCTGTTTCAACACCGTTGAAGCTGAGAAGCACGGCCTTGAAATGCCAAAAACATGGCAAGATCTGACGAAGCCAGAATACAAAGGTCACGTTGTGATGCCTAACCCGAACTCATCGGGTACGGGGTTCCTTGATGTATCAGCTTGGCTGCAAATGTTCGGTGAAGACAAAGGCTGGGCATATATGGATGAGTTGCACCAAAACATCGACCGTTACACACACTCTGGTTCTGCGCCTTGTCAGCTAGCTGCAACCGGTGAAACGACCATGGGTGTTTCTTTTGCCTTCCGCGGTGCGAACCTTAAGAGCCAAGGCGCACCTATCGAGCTTATCTTCCCTGAAGAAGGTCTAGGTTGGGATATGGAAGCCGCAGCGAAAATCAAAGGTGCGAAAAACGCAGAAGGTGCCAAGCAAATTCTTGATTTCGCAGCGACACTTGAAGCGAATGAGCTATACAACAAGGGCTATGCCGTAGTGGCTATTCCTGGTGTTGCCAAGCCAGTTAAGCACTTCCCTGACAATCCAGAAGCGCTGATGATTGAGAATGACTTTGCTTGGACAGCGGCAAACCGAGACAACATCCTTGCCGAGTGGGCAAAACGTTACGACGGTAAAACTGAAAAATAATCACCTTTGGTGATGGCTGGGGGGCTTAGGCCCTCTGGCTTTTCTCTTTTTTATTACTGCATTTGAATAGCCCGTAGGTTTTGTACCCATTGGCATTCCTTATTTTGTTTTAGGTTATTTCCCCATGTCTGCTCAGAGCTACTTAAGTATTGGTAATGTCGTTAAAAAGTTCGATCAATTTACTGCATTGAATGATATTTCCCTCACCATTGAACAAGGTGAGTTCGTCTGTTTCTTAGGCCCATCGGGCTGTGGCAAAACGACGTTGCTGCGAGCGATTGCAGGTCTCGAACTGCCAACGAGCGGTAAAATTGTTCAAGCGGATAAAGACATTACTTTCTTGCCTCCGGAGCAACGTGATTTCGGCATTGTTTTCCAATCCTATGCTTTATTCCCTAATCTCACTGTTGCTGACAACATCAGCTTTGCATTGAAAGAGCAGGGGCTCTCTAGGCAAGAGGTTCAAGCTCAACTGCATAAGTGGCTAAAAATAATTGATCTACCCGACTCTGGTAATAAATACCCTTCACAGCTATCAGGCGGCCAGCAACAGCGGGTCGCGTTGGCTCGAGCTTTGGTACTGCAACCTGGTCTGTTGCTACTCGATGAACCACTATCGGCACTCGATGCCAAGGTTCGTACCCATCTGCGAAGTGAAATCCGCCGAATTCAAACGGAGTTGGGTATTACCACCATCATGGTCACTCATGATCAGGAAGAAGCACTGTCGATGGCCGATCGCATCGTGGTGATGAATCATGGGGTGATTGAACAAGTAGGCACGCCGCAGGAGATTTATAATCACCCAGCTTCTGAGTTCGTTGCTCGGTTTGTAGGCTCGATGAACTTTATCCCACAACACCATCACATTTTGCAGTCAGTAACACTGCCTACGATTGGTCAAACGGCGGCATTACGTCCGGAAAATATTACCCTCTGTCACCAGCAAGAAAGCAACGCCAATATTATTGCCTGTGAGTTCTTAGGACCGATTGTCCGCACTACGTGTTATGTGGATGAAGAGCTGACCTTGCTGGTGGATCTCCCTAGCGACCACTATTCACAGCTAGGACTTCACATCGGAAGCCGGGTTCATGTGGGCTTTGAAAGCGATAAGATCCAATTATTTATGGCGGAGGCAGCATAATATGACCTCAACGGTAATGGCACCACCTCGAGTACAGAAGCCGTCTCGGCTTGGATTGAAAAGCTTTAGCCGTGATCAGTGGGTGATGGCGGTACTGCTCTGTTCTGTGATTGGCCTAATGACTGTCGGGCTGGTCCTTCCGCTGCTGAGTATGCTGCTGAAAAGCGTTTACAATACCAGTGGCGAGTTTGTTGGCCTTGCTAACTACATCCAATACCTCAATACGCCAGCCCTCAGCCAGTCATTGTCAAACACCCTGACAATGGGCGTAGTGGTAACCCTTGTTGTTGGTATCCTCGCCTTTGGTTATAGCTTTGCCTTGACCCGTACCTGTATGCCGGGCAAGACACTCTTCAAAGCACTGGGATATTTGCCGATCCTAACGCCGTCTTTGCTGCCGGGTATTGCGCTGATTTACTTGTTTGGTAACCAAGGCGTCGCCAAGGATCTGTTACTGGGGAGCAGCATTTATGGGCCGGTTGGTATCGTATTGGGCTTGGTGTTTTGGTGCTTTCCCCATGCAATGATCCTGATCTCGACCGGGTTGGCCAACTCTGATGCCCGCCTCTATGAAGCGGCGAAGGTGTTGCGCATTCCAGCCTGGAAAACATTTTTTGTTGTTACGCTTTCTAATGCCAAGTACGGCCTGATTTCGGCACTGATTGTTATTTTTACTTTGGTGGTCTGTGATTTTGGTGTCGCCAAAGTGATTGGTGGTCAGTACAACGTGCTGGCTACGGATATCTACAAGCAAGTTGTCGGTATGCAGAACTTCTCTATGGGGGCGGTAACCAGTGCGGTGTTGTTGATCCCAGCATTGGTCGCGTTTGCCATTGACCGTTGGGTACGTAACAAGCAGCAGCAAATGATTTCGACCAGCGCTGTGCCTTATCAGCCTGAACCAAATAAGCTGCGTGATGGCGCTGCTTTTGTTTGGTGTACATTGATTTCAATCTGTATCCTGACTGTGATTGGGATGGCGATTTACGGCTCTTTGGTAAACTTCTGGCCGTATAACAAAGCAATTACCCTTCGCCATTATGATTTTGAAAATTTGACGGTTTATGGTTGGATGCCGTTCTACAACTCGATCAAAATGGCGTTGCTAGCTGCAGGGATCGGTACTGTCCTGACGTTCGTTATTGCGTATGCGGTTGAAAAAGCTAGTGGCATGCAGCGACTTCGCAGTTTGATCCACCTTATTGCTATGTTGCCGATGGCGGTACCGGGTTTGGTTCTAGGCTTGGGTTATATCTTCTTCTTCAATGACGTTAACAACCCGCTGAATATGATCTACGGCACCATGACTATCTTGGTCGTCAATACCATTGTTCATCTCTATACCGTGGGTCACCTGACATCTTTAACCGCACTGAAGCAACTGCCAGCGGAAATTGAAGCAGTTGCCGCTTCTTTAAAAATAAGTCAGTTTAAAGCGTTCTGGAAAGTATCAGTACCAGTGTGTATACCAGCTATTCTCGATGTCTTTATTTATATGTTTGTGAATGCTATGACAACGACATCCGCAGTTGTGTTCTTGTATTCCACCCAAAATATTGTTGCTAGTGTTGCAGTTATGAATATGGCTGATACTGGGGCGATGGCTTCAGCTGCAGCGATGGCAATTATGATAATGGCATTAGCCGCACTGGCTAAAGTGTTCCACTTAATCGTCAGTCATTTCTTGATAAAGCACACCCAGCGATGGAAGACCCGCTAGGATAAAGCTAACGACTCCAAGAAGTATCAGAAGTAAACCGCCTCCTGCATAAAGGGGCGGTTTTGCTTTTATGGTAAAAAATGTTGCAAAAAGAGGTAACTTAAGGTTAATTCATCAATGTTTCATCTTGGTAGCATTGACCGTTTATATTTTTGCTATAGGTTGTCAGCGTCAATATAAATAGACAAGGATGCCTATGTTACCGCCTTTACGTGCTCTAGTGGTTTTTGAAGCCGTAGCGAGACTGAGATCGGTCAGTTTGGCGGCAAAAGAGCTTAACGTGACGCAAGCAGCCGTCAGCCAGCAAATTAAACAGCTGGAATCTTTTTTTGACCTTCCGTTGCTGGAAAGGGGACGTGCTGGAATGACACTGACCCATACCGGTCAACAATACTTGCCGGTGGTATCCCACGCGCTCTCTCAATTAAAAAATAAAACCCGTTCGATATTAGGCGAAGAAAAAGCCGAGGTACTGAAGATACGGGTAAATAATAGCTTGGCACAGGAGTGGCTATTGCCTCGCTTGTCATCATTTTATCGCCAATTTCCGTTCATCAGGGTCGATATCGAGACGGTAGACTGGCCATCCCGAAATCCTTGTGATTCAGTTGATGTCGAGATCACCAATGGTCGCGATGAGAGCGCCAATATCCAGTCAGAGCGGCTATTTAATGAACATTGGTATTTGGTCTGTAGCCCAGATTATTTCCATCAGCATAAACAAAAGCTGGAATGCTCTGATTTACATGGTCTATCTGCTATTCAGGTTAAAGGGTATGAGAGTGACTGGTATTCCTGGCTTGATTATCATAGCCTTTCTTCATCACCTCCCACTGTTATCCTTGAGGTCAATAATTCACTGCAGGCAATGAAGGCCGCTAAACATGATGTCGGATTATTGATGGTGCGTTCATTGCTTGCTGAGGGGATGCTGGAAAAAGGGGAGCTTGTTAGGGCTGTTCCCGGCTCTATGCCCGAGGAACGAGGGCATTACTTGATCACTCAAAGTAAGCGCTCGCCAAAGGTGCAGTTATTTTGTGACTGGCTGTATACCCAAATATCCCTCACCACAGGGTGAAGGGGAATGTCATGTACCAATGAGCTTTTGCCATTAAGTTCGGCTAAATATCAGATAAGATTTTCTTAATTTCCTATCAACGGCTGGTCATGTTAAGCGTTTAAAGTCGCTGAAAATTATTCAGCACTCTATGACTATGATCCCATTTTTACAGCGCTTCTCTTTAAAGTATCTTATTTTATTCCCAGCGATTGTTGCCAGCGCCTGTTTTTTTGTCTTGGTTATTATCAGCCAATTCTCGTTTAATCAATTAGATCACCATGCCGAGACCATCAAGGATACAACGCAAAGCTCTCAATTAACTGATCTGCTCAGCGGGCATCTCAATAGCTTACAGATACATTACCAATTAGCAGCGTCCGATGCCTCTCAACTTGAATCTGCTCAGCAAAGGTTTGAGCAAATAGCCGCTGAGATGAATCAACCGTTATCTGAATTGGCTGCCTCTGGGGGGATTTCTGAACCCGTTTTGCTTGAGTTTGAGCAGATCATGTCGACTATTCCATTGCATTACTCTCAGGCCTTCGAATGGCATCAGGCTTTTAGTGGTGCTTACCTCGCACTACCAGGTCTTATCGAGGCTATCCGGGATGCTGATGTCACCATTTCATTTGCGTTTACGCCTGCTTCGTTTGCACCTCTTTGGGTGAATGCTCAGCGAACACTGTATGCCGAAGCCGGAACTGCCTTGGTGCATAGAGAGCGTTATTTTTCCGCCATGCAACCTGAAAACGCAAAGGAAATTGAAGCGAGTTTAGCAAAAATGAGAGAGGCGATAGCCACATTGCCCAATAACCCAGCAGAGGGGATAGTGGAAGAAGATATTGAGGTTTGGCAACAGCAACTGCCAGTGATGCGCTATGCTGCAGAGCGCTACCAAACGACAATGTACAATGTGTCAGATAGCTTAGAGCAGTTGACCCGCTTCGCCAATGAGCTAAAAGTCGCAGCGATATCAACCTCTACAGACGCGACGGAAGCAAGTCGTGTGCAGGTTGAACAAATCCGCTCATTGATGCTGATGGTCGTTTTGCTGAGTTTAGTGGTTTCGGTCGCTAGTGCCTTGGTAATCTCAAGGGCGCTTGTCAAACCATTAGAGTTATTGGGGAGCGTTATCTCGGCGCTTTCGAAAGGCGATCTGACCCGCCGCAGTAGACTTCAGTTTAGTAATGAATTAGGCCGGTTGTGCAGTCATACCGATAATACGATTGAGTCATTATCTAGTATGGTCAAAGCCTTGGTTGGGATAGGGCAGAACGTTTCGAATAAAGCACAAGTGCTAGCGAAAAATACCTCGGAGTGCGAGTCGACAGCAACAAATGTACTGCAAGAAGTGGCCAGTATTTCCGCTTCCATGACACAGTTATCTGCAAGTGCGGTTGAAGTAGACGGCCATGCGAGAAATGCCGAACAATTGGCAGGGATAGCCCAGAATCTTGGCAACGAAAATAGCGTGCATGTTAATGATAGTGAACAGCTTAGCCAGAATATGGAAATACAATTAGCCGAATGCTCGGCATCGGTAATTGAGTTGTCAGATACTAGTACAAAGATAGCAGAAATCATTCATTTAATTGATGGTATTTCTAGCCAGACCAATCTATTAGCACTGAATGCCGCTATCGAAGCAGCACGTGCTGGCGAACATGGTAGAGGGTTTGCTGTAGTGGCTGATGAAGTACGCGGATTGGCAGGCAAGACCCAAGGCTTGACCCAAGAAATCCATGAAATGATCACTGAGTTACAGATCCGAGCACAATCGGTCAAAGAGGTTGTTGAGACCAGCGTCGAGTTGGTTGGCGATAATCGGCATTTAGCACAGACAAGCCACGCCAAAATGAGAGAGTTGGATGGTGTCATCGCCCAGGTGGTAACGATGAGCACAGAGATTGCTACTGCTGCCAATGAGCAAAGCCAAGCCCTAAACGAGGCCAATGAACATGTGGTTTACGTGAACACGGCCATGAGTGATATATCAGATAGGTTAAATGCAACGCACTCAGCCAGCCAAGCTTTGAGTGAGCTTTCTATTGAACAAAAAAGACAGCTTGCCGTATTCGTTCTATAGGGCGACTTAGGCGATAGCTTTTTGCAGAGCTATCGCCAATACGTTTATGCGACATTGGAATACAAAACCCATTTCGTATGTTATGTAAACGATTGGTTTTCATTAGAGTGATGTTAATCAATATTTTGTTATATCGCTTTTATGAATGCTCGCGATTGCTTTTATCTCTCATTCTCATGCTGTAAAGTCCGCTGCGGGTGTGGTGATAGTGTTATTACTAAATAAGCATTAAGGTTGCTGTTAGTAATAATAGAAAAGCTGATGGATTACAAAAAATTAAATACGTTTAATCAACTCTGCGGGCAAGAGCTCTTTGATATTGTTGGCCTGAGTTTGTATGAAGCCTTTGCTGTCGATAAAGTTATCATTGGCTCTGTTCATGATGACAATGAAGGCGTACATATTCTTTCTAGTTGTTTTCAAGGGGAGAGAGGGGAGAAGAGCTACTTCCCTTTAGTCAATGTCCCTGAGAATCAAGTCGTTGAACTCTGTCAGCGGGTGATTATCCCGAACGCACTTGAACAGGCTTACCCGCTATATACTAACCAGCATGTTGAGTCGGCTGAGACGTATGTTGGAATCCCTCTTTATGCGAGAAACCAACAACTTGTTGGTGTCCTTTCCTGTATTTTTAAACGCCGCTTTGATTCAATTGATGCCCTATGCGAGTTTTGCGAGACATTCACTGGTTATCTTGGGCATGAAGTTGGCTACGAAAACTTATTGATACGCCAATCACAACTGCAATGGCAGTTGGAAGAAGGGCAAAGGGTCGCAAAAGTAGGCAGTTGGATTTGGAACCTCCAAGAAGAGTATTTCGAATGGAGCAAAGAAGTCTATCGCATTTACGATATCAAGGATGAATCGGTACTACCCACCTTATCTTTGCTATCAGCGTTGATTCACCCAGAAGATCGTGAATGGGTGCTCGACACGCTTAATCGCTCAATTGAAAGTGATGCCGTTAATTACAACTTGGTTCACCGAGTTCAGCTTTGGGATGGCACCATTAAGTACCTGCGCAAGCGTGCCGAGGTACTGCGTGATAGCCAAGGCAAGGCGCTAGAAATGCGTGGTACTGTTCACGATGTGACGGATGTGTATCAAATCTCGGCCAAATTAAATAAAGCCTCACGCCAACTGACAACGACATTCAATTCCGTTGATGAAGGGATTTGGGAATTTGATCTTGAGCGTCGAGAACTGGCGACATCGGCTAAGTTTTGGCATCTGCTTGGCCGTGAAAAACCTAAAGAAGGGGATGATCTCGAGGCGTGGTTATCGTGCATTGTTGAAGAAGACAGGGATGAAGGGGTTGATTATTTTGATCGCTTCATTCAGCAACAGCATGCTTCCGTTTTTCAGTTTGAGTTCCGGTTAAAACCCTGTAGCCGGGTTGCGGTTGATGGCAATGAGTGCTGGCTGACGGTTAAAGGCAGTATTGTCGCTCGGGATGAGAATGGAAAGCCAACTAAAGTTGCAGGTATCCAGCGAGATATTACCCATACCGTAGAGGCCAAGCGTCAATTGGACCGAGCTCAGGTGGTGTTTGATAACACCTCGGAATGCATTTTGATCACCGATAAACACAACAAAATTATATCGGTTAACCGTGCATTTGAAGAGACGACGGGCTACCGGGAAAAAGAGTTACTTGGTTTATCTCCGAGTATCTTGTCATCAGGGATCCATGACGCAAAGTACTACCATTCTCTGTGGCATAACTTGAACCGATATGGGCACTGGAAAGGCGAGGTCTGGAACCGGCGTAAGAATGGTGAAATCTACCCTGAAGAAATATCGATCAATGTGATCCGCGACGATAATGAAGAGATCATCAACTACGTAGCAGTATTTCGGGACATTAGCCATTGGAAAAAAGCCGAAGAGCAACTGACTTTCTTCGCTTATAAGGATCCGCTTACCGGCCTGGTGAATCGCCGTAGTTTTGTTCAGCGGGTGAAAAAGCATATCTCTTCAATTGATGACAAGCGCGCTCAAACGTTCTCGTTATTGTTCATTGATATGGACGACTTCAAGTCCCTTAACGATCTTTATGGCCATGACTTTGGTGATAAGGTTTTGGTCCATATTGCCAGCTGCCTAAAGCGTGTTTTTCCTGTTGCAGATGATATCTGTCGTTACGGCGGTGATGAATTTTGTGTGCTATTACCTGAAACCACATCTGGAGCGGCAAGGGTATGGGGGCAACAAGTTGTAGATAGTGTTGCTGAAGCTTTTGTATTGGATGATATTGAGGTGAATACCACTGTTAGTATTGGTATTTCGACTTACCCGGAGAGCGGTGAAACCCATACTGAGTTGCTAAAGAACGCTGACTACGCCATGTACAACATGAAAGGGCAGGGGCGAAATGGGATTTGTCAGTACGATAGTGCTCTTCAGTCAGACTACATAGAAAAACTAAAAATGCGTGATCGCTTGAAAAAGGCGATCTCCGATGAGTTACTAACCGTATATTACCAACCTGTTGTGGATGCAAAAACGGGGCAAATCAGCCGGTTTGAAGCCTTGATTCGGTGGATTGATGAAATCGAGGGAAGTATCTCGCCTACAGAGTTTATTCCTGTGGCAGAGCGCTACGGTTTGATCAGGCCGTTGGGAGACTTTGTACTCCATCAAGTGTGCCGTGATCTGAAACAACTCCATCAATCTGGTTTTGCGGATGTGACTATCAGCCTAAATCGGTCGGTGAAAGAGTTTATCAGTAGCAATGGGCTCCCCCCAATCTGGGACACGATTGAATCTTATGGTTTGCCTTTGAACGCAATCGTTGTCGAGATCACTGAGTCGACAGCATCGAGTGAGAGTAGTGATATCCAATCGCTGTTATCGTCGTTTAAACAGAAGGGGATAGAGATTGCTCTGGATGATTTTGGTACCGGTTTTTCTTCATTGAGTTCGATTGTTGAACTTAGACCCAATATCATCAAAATCGATCGTAGCTTTATAGAAGGGATAGACAAGCAGGAAAATCGAACCTTGGTGTCTTTGATTATTGATTTGAGCCATAAACTGGGGATTCAGGTGGTGGCAGAAGGGGTTGAGACTCGCAAGCAGCTGAATATTTTGCGGGAGATGAACTGCCATTTTGTTCAGGGCTTCTTCTACAGTCCTGCTGTTCCATTTTCTAACTGTATTTCAATCCTTGAAGGGCAGTTGTTGGGTCAAGCGCTGGCTAAACAGGTGGGTAAGTAAACTTGACTTGGATTTGTTGGGTTTAACTGAGTAAGATGACGGTCTTGTTGTTCGTGGAGTAGGCCCATGCAGGCAGTTTGTTTTGATTTTGATGGTACTTTGGTCGATTCTGAAATTTTTCATGCTCAGAATTGGAGCCAATATCTGTCGGGCTTGAATATCGATATCTCAGCACATGATTTTTTAGCGGATTTCGCAGGTGTTCCATGGGAGAAAGTCGCTAACCATTTCTCTTCAATGGCTCCGATTCCCCATAGTACCTCGACCGTGGTATCTGATATGGAGCGATTGACCTATCAAGCTATTGTGGAAAGAGGGATCCCTGCTAAACAGGGGGCGTTTGATTTGATTAAATCTCTTCATGGTTCTCTACCATTAGCCGTGGTGACGGGCTCTCCTAGGGTTTATGTTGAGGGAATCTTGTCGCATCTTGGTTGGCTGGATTATTTTGATCATGTGTTTTGCGGTGAAGATGTCGCAAATAACAAGCCCGCACCGGAAATCTATCAGCTTGCTTGCCGAACCCTGGGTGTCCCTGAATACCAAGCAGTGGCGATTGAAGATAGCCAGACTGGCGCTCAATCAGCATTTACTGCCGGCCTGAGGTTAGTCGTGGTCAATGATTTACATCCGTTTGGTGCTGAAATGACCCCTTATCGCTATGACAACTTGGCAGAGGCGCAAGCTCAGCAGGCTAAATGGCTTGTCGCATAACACCCGTTTTTTCGCCTATGATATAGGCAAAGAACCAAGATTCTGTAAACCGGCCATATTGTAGGCCCTGTTAAAGGCATTGTAATGCAAGACGAAGATATCATGACTGGCGATATGCTGGTTGAAACGGTTAAGAACCAACTTGAAGAAGGCAATCCTATCAAGGTAAAAGAAACCTTGATGCGTTTGATGATGACAGGTACGGCCCGTGAAGAGGCTATCGAAATGATGGCCTGTGCCCTGTCTGTTGAAGTATTTGACGTAGCCAAGAATGGCGGCAGCTTTGATTTGAAACGATACAGTGAAAATTTGGATGCCCTGCCTGATATGCCTTGGGATTTCGAAGACTAACTTTTGGGTTAGCTCACAAAAAAGCCGCTTATAGCGGCTTTTTTGTTGCCTATATGTTTTGGTTTTGTTTCTCGCGCTTGGGTGGGATCTATTTTGAGAAAAATCTGTACTGGATACCAAAATAGAGAAAAATGTCGTATCGGGCCGTTCAGGTGTCACTTTTTTTAAAATAAGCACTTGAAAACAACAAAAAACACGAGACTTTTCTCGTGCTAGTCTAGCGTATAAAACTGCTTTCATGGCTGCTTAGTGGTTTAAATCACTGGATGATCAAAAAATATCAGATAACTGGTCTGGTTTGTTCGTATATGTTGGGTTTTTCTTGTGTGACCAAGCTCAAAAACAGTTCGTTGTGCTGGTTTGGAATAAAATACTAGTTTGATTTGTTGTCTTTAAGTTAAAAAACGGTCACACATTCCAAGGTTTTTTCTTTATTGTGTATATATCTTTTAACGAGGCAGCAAGGAAACAAAAGATGATTATTGGTGTACCTAAGGAAATTAAAGTTCACGAATACCGTGTGGGTATGGTACCGGCTTCAGTTAGCGAGGCGGTTGCCCATGGACACAAGGTATACGTTGAAACCAATGCTGGTGCTGGTATCGGCTTTAGCGATCAGGACTACATTGATGCAGGTGCCCAGATTCTGCCAACTGCTGAGGCGGTATTTGCAGAGTCAGAGATGATTGTAAAGGTTAAGGAGCCACAAGCCGTAGAACGTGCCATGCTTCGTGAAGGCCAAATCCTATTTACTTACCTTCACCTTGCGCCAGACCCAGAGCAGACTCACGACCTAGTTAACAGCAAGGCTGTATGTATTGCTTACGAAACTGTTACAGATGATAAAGGCCGCCTACCACTATTGGCTCCTATGTCAGAAGTTGCTGGCCGTATGTCAATCCAAGCCGGTGCACAGGCACTTGAGAAGTCACACGGTGGCCGCGGTATGTTGCTAGCAGGCGTACCGGGCGTAGAGCCAGCGAAAGTGGTTATCATCGGTGGTGGTGTTGTAGGTGCTAACGCTGCACAAATGGCTGTCGGTCTACGTGCTGATGTTGTTGTTCTAGACCGCAATATCGACGTGCTGCGCCAGCTTGATGCTCAGTTTGGTGGTTCTGTACAGTGTGTGTACTCGACTAAAGATGCGATTGAAAAACACGTACTGGAAGCTGACCTTGTTGTTGGTGGTGTATTGGTTGCTGGTGCTGCTGCGCCTAAGCTAGTCACTGCTGAAATGATCAAGAAGATGAAGCCAGGTGCTGCGATTGTTGACGTAGCAATCGATCAGGGCGGCTGTGTTGAAACTTCACACGCAACCACTCACAGCGATCCTACCTACATTGTTGATGACGTTGTTCATTACTGTGTAGCAAACATGCCTGGTGCGGTTGCACGTACATCAACGTTCGCGTTGAACAATGTTACTCTGCCTTACATCCTTAAACTAGCAGACAAAGGCTACAAAGCAGCACTGCAAGAAGACAAGCACCTGCTGAACGGTTTGAATGTATACCGTGGCCAGATCACTTGCGAAGAAGTGTCTGAAGCACTAGACCTTCCATACCTAGCTCCAGAAAAAGCGCTAGCGTAATCTAAACACGCGAACATTAAATCCCTGCTCTGGCAGGGATTTTTTTTGCCTATAGTATGCCTGAGAGGCGTGAGGCGTGAGGCGTGAGGCGTGAGGCGTGAGGCGTGAGGCGTGAGGCGTTGGCCTATATATTCAACAGTAAGATGTATGTAAGGTATTTATTTGGTTGAATAGCTTACATTTACCATTGGTAATTAGAGTGATAATAATCAAAATAAGTTTAATTTACTCTATAGATAC